>NZ_JBXSQJ010000023.1:38591-46427 GCF_057063585.1 Gilliamella sp. X-60
CGGTAACGATAAGTTAGAATTTGTTGATGGTATTAAGCCGAGTGAAATTAGATTTTCACGCCAAGGTGCTGATATAAAGGTAACATTAATTGGTGGCAACAGCAGCATCACCCTTAAGAATATCTTTGACAATGCAACCTCTGCAACCGCTAGAATTAATGCTAGTAACGTTATTGAAGAGTTTGTATTTGCCGATGGTACAAAATTAACGTGGGATGAAGTGTTAAATAACCGCTTACAGATGTTCGGTACGGATAGTAACGATACCATTTTAGGGAATAAAGGCAATGATATCTTATCGGGTGGTAAAGGGAACGACTTTTTATCGGGCGGAGCAGGAAACGATACTTACTTGTTTAATTTAGGCGACGGTCACGACACGATAGATAATCGAGGCGAGTTAAAGAGCAATGGTTTCTGGAATTACAGAAAATCAGATGTTGATAAGATTTGTTTTGGTGATGGGATATCAGCAAAAATGATTGATATTAAAAAATCGGGCACAGATCTTTTATTAAAAATTGGTGACGATTCTATTACGATTAAAAATTGGTTCTCAACTAGGCAGGAAACTAAATTATCTTCCCAAATTGATATTTTCCAATTTGCGGATGGTTCATCGTGGTTAGCAGGTGATATTAATGCTCATATTAACGATGGTATACCACTACCTGTATTTTCATCAAATGCATCTATATCTAATTTTTCATTAATAACGCAGAGTGTAAGTGCTTTTGTTGCATCAGGTGATGATAGTAGTGATGTGGTAACAGGTGAGTTAATGCTGGCTAATCCATTATCACATTTTACCCCTTCAAACAAAGTCTAACCAATTTTTAGATTTTATTATAATTATCAAAAGACAGCTGATAATAGCTGTCTTTTATTTGGAAGTTAAGTTTGTTTTATCGATCTGCATAGTGAAGGATTATTTTGGAAAAATTGATGCAAAAAGAAAAGTATAATGATTTATGGCTAGGATTTACGATTATCGCTCAATTTTATGGAGTAGCAGTAAATATTAAATCATTACAAGAACATTTTTATCTTGATGATGAACATGATATCTCACTCCAGTTTGTTAGGGCTGTCAAAAAAACAGGGTTAAAATGCCGCTATATTGATAAACTAAATCTCAATAATAAAATTTCGACCCCAATTATTGTCCATTTAGAGCAGCAAGGTTATGTCGTTTTATTAGCTGTTAAAGATGGACAATGGTTAATTCAATCTCCCCATAAAAAACAGCCAGAAGTGATAGTTCCACAGGTACAAGAAAAAATTAGCGCATTTTTATTTACCAAACGAATCACATGGGAATCTATTAATCGAGAGTTTAATATCCAATGGTTTTTTCAAGCTTTTATGCGTTATAAAAAACTAATTGGTGAAATTTTATTAGCTTCATTTTTTATCCAAATTTTAGCCTTGGTTACACCGTTATTTTTTCAGGTAGTTGTCGATAAAGTACTCGCTCATCAAAGCTTAACAACATTAGATGTATTAGCTATCGGAATGTTTACCATTGTGATTTTTGATGTAATTTTAGGCGGGCTACGTAATTATCAAATGGCGCATACCTCGCAACGTATTGATGTAATGCTCAGTTCGTTACTATATAAACATTTACTTTCATTACCTTTAAGCTACTTTAAATCCCGTCAAGTTGGTATTACCGTTGCTCGTGTTTATGAGCTAAAAACAGTACGTGAATTCTTAACAGGGAGTGCAATGACGCTTTGCTTAGATATTCTTTTTGCAATTGTTTTTTTTGTAATTATGGCATTTTACAGTATTCCACTGACATTAATTGTTTTAGTTTCATTGATTCCTTACATTTTGTTATCAGCTTTTATTACCCCAGTGTTACGTAGACGCCTTGATGAGCAGTTTCAACAAGGAGCAAAAAATCAAGCATTTTTAGTTGAAAGTATCTCTGGTGTTGAGCAAGTTAAAGCAATGGCAGTTGAACATCATATGACGCGTCGTTGGGATGAACAAATTGCCTATTTTGTGACAAGCTGTTTTAAAACACAAAATTTAGGGAATGTTGCAGGGCAAATATCTCAACTCGTTAATAAAGTAACGAGTGTTGCTATTTTATGGTATGGCGCTAATTTAGTGATTGAAGGCAAGTTGACTGTTGGTGGACTGGTTGCTTTTAATATGTTCGCAGGACAAGCAACAGCCCCTGTATTGCGATTAGTGCAGTTATGGCAAAGTTTTCAGCAGGTTTCGATTTCAGTAAAACGATTGGGTGATATATTAAATGTTCCCGCGGAGCGGCAGCAAGAAAATAGCAGTGTTTTGAAGGAAATCAAGGGACATGTCCGTTTTGCTAATATCTCTTTTGCTTATAGACCAGATGCTACGCCTGTTATTCGACAAGTGAATTTATCGGTTAATGTTGGTGAAGTTATCGGTATTGTTGGACGCTCGGGGTCGGGTAAAAGTACATTAACTCGGCTGGTACAGCGGCTTTATACCCCGATAGAGGGGCAAGTTTTTATCGATGGTATTGATATTGCACAAACTGATCCCCAATGGTTACGTAAACAAATCGGAGTGGTATTACAAGAGACGCAGCTTTTTAATGGCTCTATTCGTGACAATATTGCATTGGCGGTTCCTGATGCTCCACTTGAAGCTGTAGTTAATGCTGCAATAATGGCTGGTGCCCATGATTTTATTAGTGAATTTCCATTAGGATATGACACGCCAGTTGGCGAGAATGGGGGGCAATTATCTGGTGGACAGAAGCAACGAATCGGTATTGCTCGAGCATTAATAACAAATCCTAAATTGCTTATTTTTGATGAAGCAACCAGCGCGCTTGATTATGAATCAGAGCAAATTATTCAAGATAATATGGCAAAAATTTGTCATGATAAGACGGTTTTTATTATTGCTCACCGTCTATCAACAGTTAGACACGCTAATCGTATTATTGTGATGGAAAAAGGTGAAATTGTTGAACAAGGATCTCACCAAATGTTATTAGAGAAAAAAGGGATCTACCATAAACTTTACGATTTACAGAGTGGGAGCCGTTGATGAAACAAAGATACCGCGAGTTTTTGCCTGCTGTATTAGAGGTTCAAGAGACACCACCATCGCCCCTTGGTAGATTGCTGTTATGGGTCATTATTGTGTTATTTGTGATTGTCGTTTGCTGGGCCTCGTTAAGTAAAGTTGATATTGTTGCCACGACTCGAGGAAAATTAGTTGTCAACGAGCTATCAAGACCTGTTAACACTTCGGTCACGGCTGAAATTATTGCAGTATTGGTTAAAGAAGGCGAGCATGTTGAAAAGGGACAGTCTTTAATTAAGTTAAATAGTAAATCATTAGCAGCACAACTAGAAGAGAATATATTACAGCAACAGATTAATCGCTTTCATATTGCAAGATTAGCTTTACTATACGAACACTATCTTAATCGTCCTGCGCCATTGACGCTATCTACTGAGTTACAAACAGAGTCGCCAATACTTGCCAAGCAAATTTCTATGCTGCTCCAAGCTGAAGTTGAAGATGATTATAACGAAAAAGAGGTTTATAAGTTAAACCAACAAATTTTAACGGCTCAGATAGAAAATTATCAAGCTCAAAAAGAGATGGCTGAGAATCTATTACCGATTTATGAAGAGCAACATCGGGCATTGGATTTGCTCTATAAAAAAAAGATGACAAGTAAAGATAGTTTACTTGAGGTTAAAAAAAAATATTTAGAAGCAAAATTTACTGTAAGCACCGCAGAAGCGAAAGTGAAAGAGATGCAAGCAAGTTATGCTCAAATTGATACACAAGTAAAGTCTCGTGTTTCCGATAAAATTAAAGAAGTTGAACAAGAGAAAATACAAAAACTGAATGAAAATCACATATTATCCGTACAACAAAAACAGTTAGAGGCGCTTATCGCACAGTATGAATTAAAAGCGCCGATTGCAGGGATTGTAGAATCGTTAGTTTATCGAGATGCAGGCGCTGCGGTCGAGGCTCCTCAAGAGCTATTGAAGATTGTTCCTGAAAATGAAAGACTGATAGCAGAAGTTTGGGTGAGTAACCAAGATATCGGTTTTTTAAGAAAAAATCAATTTGTTACGGTAAAAGTTGATACATTTGATTTTACGCGTTATGGTTGGATTGAAGGCAAATTATTAACTATTTCTTCCGATGCTATTGAAGACAAAGACTTAGGGCTTGTATATAAGGCCGTCATTGAATTAAGTAAAAACCACTTAATTATTGATGGTCAACCGGTTAATTTAGAGCCCGGAATGTCCATTTCTGCGGAAATAATAACAGGACAAAGAACGGTATTAAGTTATTTATTAAGCCCAATGATGGAAGCTTTGGATGACGTTGGTAAGCAACGTTAATACATTAATCTTTAGCTGCTCAAACTTAATCTAACAGACACTAACTATTCATCGGAATTCATTTTAGCAAAATGAATGTCCGATGGATAAAAAATTCTCCAATTGTTTTTCCACTACAAGCACTTTTGCCTCTAACCAAGTTTGCTAAGGCTTTTTATCATAACAATACTTACCTGAATGGGCTCTTTCTTTATTGTAAAATTTGAGTTATTGCTCAATATTTTAGGGGATAGTTACAGTTACATAATATTTATACATAATTTTTAAAAATATATGAAATTGATATAAAAAAACAATCTTAAATTATGGAGATTTATGAATAAAATAAGTGATTTTGCTTAGTGTATGCAGTTATATTGCTCAATATAGCCATTTTGATAAAGGTAGGCTAATTTAACTACAATCTATGGTAATAATACTGAGTATCCCTGCGGGTGAAAGCTTTCTTGTGAATTTTTTGTCATTATTGATGTGTATTTTTAGTAGGTAATTACAATAGATAGTTACAATAAGTTGTTACAGCCAGCAATCTAAAATGCCGACTAAATTTGCCGGCATTGTTATTTTAAGTACTAGCTTTTTATTAGGTCAACATCAATCCCTAGCCCTTTGGCAATTCCAGATCCATAATCAGGATGCACTTTGTAGAAGTGTTTGAGCTGTCTAATTTGAATGTCTCGATTTACGTTTTTCATTGAGCCAACGATATTATCAATAAGCAGTTGTTTTTGATCGGGATTCATTAAATTAAATAGTGCGCGTGGCTGTGAGTAATAATCCCCATCCACACGATGATCATGCCTATCCATTGTCCCAGTAGGTACATGCATTGGCGGTTCGGCATATTGTGGTTGCTGTTTTGGTGCGCTATCGACGCTATTAGGCTCATAGTTAGGGGCATTATCAGGGGTATAAAAACGCATTGCGCCATCGCGTTGATAATTATGCACAGGGCATTTTGGAGCATTGATCGGCAATTGTTGATAATTAGTACCAATACGATAGCGGTGTGCATCGGCATAAGCAAAAATTCGGCCTTGTAGCATCTTATCTGGTGATAAACCCGTTCCAGGCACCACATTGCTTGGTTCAAAGGCAGATTGTTCAACTTCCGCAAAATAGTTTTCTGGATTACGGTTGAGTTCCATCACGCCAACTTCAATTAATGGATACTGTTTTTGTGACCAAACTTTAGTGACATCAAACGGATTTTCAGGATGGTTATTGGCTTGCTCTTCGGTCATAACTTGTATATAAAGCCGCCATTTTGGATAGTCTCCTCGCTCAATGGCTTTGAACAGATCTTCTTGTGCAGAATCTGGATTGGTTCCATCTATTTCCGTTGCTTTTTTAGGATGGATATTTTTGATCCCCTGTTCGGTTCGAAAATGCCATTTAACCCAAGTTCGTATACCATCTTTATTAATTAAGCTATAGGTATGGCTACCATAACCGTGCATATGACGATAACCATCAGGAATACCACGATCCGAAAATAAAATAGTGACTTGATGAAGTGATTCTGGCGATAAAGACCAAAAATCCCACATCATTTGTGGATCTTTTAAATTAGTTTTGGGATCACGCTTTTGCGTATGAATAAAGTCAGGAAATTTGAGAGGATCACGAATAAAAAATACCGGGGTATTATTGCCTACAATATCCCAATTGCCTTGGTCGGTATAAAACTTGACTGAAAACCCACGGGGATCCCGTGCTGTATCAGATGAGCCTCGCTCTCCTCCTACTAACGAAAAGCGAGCAAAAATTGGAGTTTGTTTACCAACACTGGCAAATAGGCTAGCGTAAGAATATTGGGTGATATCATTGGTGACAGTAAAGGTACCATGCGCGCCAGAACCTTTGGCGTGGACTCGTCGTTCAGGGATATTTTCACGGTTGAAATGAGCAAGTTTTTCGATAAGCTGAAAATCATCTATCAACACAGGACCTTGGGGACCGGCAGTTCGAGAGTTTTGATTATCGGCTATTGGGGCACCGTTATTATTGGTTAGTTCTTTTTTTTCTGACATTGCAACACTCCTTTATATGATATTAAAAAAGCCTTGAGGGATAAATACTCAATTTTTTTTTGAATATTGTGTCCCAGAGACTTTGTTTGGGACTTGTAGAGCGTGATAAAAAAGATCATATTTAGATGATCTTAGCTACTTTAAAAAAATCTATTTTACTTTTCAAGTAGAATATTTTTGATTTGAAGATTAATAAATATTGGTTTGCAAAACATTAAGTTGTTTCAATAAAACCTTTAATAGTTATTTCATACCTGTTCAACTAACATAATCTATTAGAAACGTCGAACTGTTTATACTGCATGTTTTAAATAGTTATCTAAATATTATTGAAAATTTTACACAAAATCGTTTAATCTTTTTCTTGTGCATCTTTAAATACTCGGTATATCACACCTTAGTCAAAGCGCTTATCGCTCTTTTTACTTCAAAACAAATAGGTTTAATGACGGTTTATCCCTATGTGCATAGGGAACAGTATCAACGCATATACCAGACGTCATCTTTTAACGGTTTATCCCTATGTGCATAGGGAACAGTAAAAATTAGTTCACCATTTCTAAAAATGTCACGGTTTATCCCTATGTGCATAGGGAACAGGTACCTGAACCTTTCTTTTTACTAGCGTTTAGCGGTTTATCCCTATGTGCATAGGGAACAGTACACAGTACAAGGCGAAACAATGTACTGTAGCGGTTTATCCCTATGTGCATAGGGAACAGCGCTCCAAGATGCATTATTTCGGTTTTTTACGCGGTTTATCCCTATGTGCATAGGGAACAGACCAATTATAACATTTTGTTTTATAATTAAAATATTTTAGTTTAAATTTCTACCAACTTTTTTAATTATTCTTAAAATAACAATCATTTTATAACACATTGTTTTTATTAAATTAATATTAAAAATAAGATAGAGAATATTACGATTTTTTTATTCTACCAATTAATCTTTAAATTTCTTATAGTTATAGCATAGTTAGTGATACAACAAGGTATTTCTTTATTAAAAAAAACAATTTTTGTTAAAAATATTCAGGATTCTATACCGTTTCAGCGTGAAATTATTTTAAATTTAATGATTTAATAAATTTTATTGAGAAAGAATAAAGTTGCTTACATTGCTTGTTCAATAAAGGTGTTTTTAAATGCAAGCATTTAATAAATTATTTTTGATAAAAAATAAGATTGCTTAAATCCCTTGTTCAACAAAGGCGTTAAGCCGCTATCACTTACCGTTTTAACTAACTAAAATTATTCATATTAAACAAAGATATTGATTAAAAAAGTTAAACTTTGCGTTAAAATCGTTTATACTCTGTTTGCATTATCGCTTATATTGAAAATAGTCAGCATAAAAACAATGATATCGCGATAAACCAATAGCATAATAAAAATAAACGGTATGAATTTTAGGAATAA
>NZ_JBXSQJ010000024.1:0-44832 GCF_057063585.1 Gilliamella sp. X-60
ACGGTGATTGCTAAACGTAATTATGGTAAGGATATAGATAAAAGCAGTATGGATAGGTGCCTTTATCGCTATCGTCATTTAGTCGAGAATGCCTTTGCTAGAATCAAGCAATATCGTTCAATATCAACTAGATACGATAAGTTAGAAAGGAATTATGCCAGTATGGTATCACTGGCATTTATGTTAATGTGGCTGCCAATGTATTGTTGAGCAATTTATGTACAGAAAAGATCAACAGCCCCTAATGATTAATGAACTTATCATTTTTGGTAAGATCTAACGAAATCCTATTTTTTTGATTAGTCATTTTTATCTTTAGGCTTTTTGTATAAAACGTAAAATACAGCTAACTTATTGAGTAGACATTAGAATCGGTATTTACAAATTATTTTGATTCAGGTTAAATAACTAACTATATTTAGTTGGGATGGTGTTATGAAATTAGAACAAATCGCTCTTTTGGCTGGTGTTTCAACAACAACAGCGAGTTATGTGATCAATGGAAAAGCCAAAAAGTACCGCGTAAGTGACAAAACAGTTGAAAAAGTCATGTCGGTGGTAAAAGCGCATAATTACCAACCTAATGCCGTAGCAGCAGGCCTTAGAGCCGGTAAAACACGTACTATCGGTTTTATTATTCCTGATTTAGAAAACAACAGTTACACCCGCATTGCCAATTATTTAGAACAACTAGTAAGAAAAGAAGGGTATCAATTATTACTAGCATGTTCTGAAGATGATCCACAAATCGAAAAAGAGTGCGTCAAGCATCTTCAGCAACGTCGAGTAGATGCTTTGATTATTTCATCATCATTCGTTTCTGCTCAGGATTATATTTTTTATGACGACTGGCAAAACGAAAAGATTCCATTATTCGCACTTGATAGAATATTATCTATATCTAAATTTAGAAATATTGTAGGTGCCGATAAACAAGATTCTAAATCACTGGCCCAAGCATTTAATAACTTTGTAAAAGATTCAGTGGTTTATATTGGGGCTTTACCAAACTTGTCGGTTAGTCAACTTCGTCTAGATGGCTTTAAAGGTATCAAATTTAATAATTGTAGTAAAATTGATTTTTTATATGCAAATAACTATAGTCGTCAAGATGCTGATTTTGCTTTTAGTCAATGGTTAGAAAACCATGAAATGCCTAATGGCATTTTTACTACTTCTTTTTCTTTATTGCAAGGAAGTATTGATGCAATTTTAAGAAAATTTGGACATCTACCCGAAGCCTTAACGATTGCTACCTTTGGTGATAATGAGTTATTAGACTTTTTGCCATGTAAAGTCATATCGCTTTCACAAGATCACAAAGAAGTTGCCCATGTAACAATAAAATTGTTTTTAAACTATCTGCATAACGAGAATTATCAATCAGGTACGACAATAATTCCGAGGCGATTGATCTATCGAGGTAGCTTAAGCCGTTAAGATATTGATAGACACCAAACGCAATATTGGCTTTAAAACAGTTTAAATTTTAAATAAAAAATAAGATCCAGATCACAAATTATTGATCAATAGAAATAATTTATTTGATAATTAATATTAATTTATTCATTATTGCTGAAACGATTCAATAATGTTAATTCAAGGATTTATATTTGCTGAGTCATTTTAGTCGACCCAACATTTTAACCCAGAGGTATTTATTATATGTTTCATTTAGTTAAAGAAAACATTCATTTAAATGAACAAGCTACAAATAAAACAGAAGCAATAAAGAAAGTTGCATCGGCATTAACCCAAGCAGGATATGTTGAAGATGGTTATGTCGATGGCATGCTTGAACGAGAATCTCAAGCAGCGACATATTTAGGCATTGGTCTTGCTATTCCCCATGGCACCACTAAAACTCGCCATTTGGTGAAAAAAACAGGGGTGCAAGTATTTTGTTTTCCTAATGGTGTTGAATGGGGGGGATGATGGTGAAAAAGCCTATCTTGCAATTGGTATTGCAGCAAGTTCTGATGAGCATTTAGAATTACTTCGTCAACTCACTCATGTGCTTGGTGCTGATGGGGTAGAGGAACGAATCAAAAAAATTCAATCGGCCGACGAAGCAATTGCCATTTTAACTGGCAAAACAAGTTCAGAAGATAGTCAATTTACTGTAAATGAATCTGCATTATTATTGGATATTCCTGCTGATAGTTTATCAACACTACAAGCATTAAATGCATCACGTTTAAAACAGCAAAATGCAGTCAATGCAAGTTTTATTGCTGATGTATTAGATAATAAACCAACTTACCTAGGCGAGGGTGTTTGGTTAAATGATAGCAAAGAAGGTAATTTAAAAAATGCGGTGGCGATTAGCCGTACCACTAGTAATCTCAATGAAGATGGTAAGCCTGTTAAGTTACTTATTACTATGTCAGTCGTTGATGATTCTGTTTCTGAAATTATAAATAACATTGCTACTTTAGCTTTTAATCAAAAATTAGCGTTACTATTATCAGCAAATATTGATGGGCTTATCAATCTTCTGTTATCTGGTTCTCAAACTGTAGGATCTGATGAATCAGGAATTCAATCAACTTCTCCAAATGAGTCGGCTATTACCGAATCAAACAATGAATCATTAAGTCGTGAATTTATTATTCCTAATGAGAATGGTTTACATACTCGCCCATCGTCTGTTTTAGTCAAACTCGTTAAAGAATTTAACAGTAAAGTAACTGTTGCTAATTTAGATGGCAAAGGCGAGCCAGTGAGTGCAACAAGTTTAATGAAAATTGTTGCATTGGGTGCCAAAAAAGGCAGTCGATTAAAATTTACAGCGGTTGGTGATGATGCGGCTCAAGCACTTGATGCTATTGGTAAAGCGATTGAAAGCGGTCTAGGTGAGGGTGTTTAAATGACTTATCGTATTGCAACAATCACCTTAAATCCTGCTTATGATCTTTTAGGTTTTTGCCCAAAAGTGGAGCTTGGTGATGTTAATTTAGTCCAAACTAATGCGTTACTTGCTGCTGGTAAAGGCATCAATGTGGCTAAGGTTTTGTCTGATTTAGATGTTCAACTAACTGTCGGTGGATTTTTAGGTAAAGAAAATCGTGATGGCTTTAATTTATTATTTAAATCATTAAATGTGGTTGATAAATTCGAAACAATTGCAGGGCGTACACGTATTAATGTTAAGTTGACCGAAGAGAATAGTGAAGTAACAGATTTGAACTTTTCGGGCTTTACTATTAGTGAGCAAGACTGGCAAAACTTTGTAAAAAACTCTCTTGAATGGTTAAAAGACATTGATATGGTTGCTATTAGTGGTAGCTTACCTGCTGGAGTATCACTTGATAAATTTACAAATTGGATGGAACAAGTTAAAGCGATTTGTCCAAAAATTGTATTCGATAGTAGTCGAGATGCATTGGTCGCAGGATTAAAAGCAAAACCATGGTTAATCAAACCAAATGATAAAGAGCTTGAAATGTGGATAGGTCGTAAATTATCGACATTGGATGATGTAAAAAAGGCTGCTATGGAGTTAGTTAATGGCGGCGTTGACAATGTCATCATTTCGCTTGGAAGCAAAGGTGCATTATGGGTCACTAAAAATGAAGCATGGTTAGCAAAACCACCTAAATGCCAAGTAGTTAGTACTGTGGGGGCTGGCGATTCAATGGTCGCTGGTTTAATGTATGGTTTAATCACTGAGCAATCAATTAAAGACACTTTAGTCTTTGCATCAAGTGTTGCGGCTCTATCGGTTGGACAGGCTGGTGTTGGCATTGCTGAGCGTCAAGCTGTAAATAATATGCTAGAAAAAATTGAAATAATTGCTGCATAAGGAGTATTCATGAATATATATATTATTGAAGGTAGTCATGCAGGTCCAGTTAATGGACGTTTAGCTAAAGCAGAATTAGCTTTAGCGGCAAATGCCTTAAATTTAAACATCGTTGACACTGCTGCATCAGCAGATATTATTGTTGCTGTCGGTTCGGGAACCATTAGTGATAAATCTGTGGTTGGCAAAAAAGTGTATGTCGTTGAAGACTTAAATCAACTTTTTGCTAATCCAAAACAGATTTTAACTGATGCACAAAATAAAGCGAGTGTTTATGAACAATCTGCCGAGGTGACACCAACAGCAACGTCAAGTCATGGTGTAAAACGTATTGTTGCTGTTACTGCTTGTCCAACAGGCGTTGCTCATACTTTTATGGCGGCAGAAGCCATTGAAGAAGAGGCCAAAAAACGTGGTTGGTGGTGTAAAGTTGAAACTCGCGGTTCAGTTGGTGTTGGTAATGAATTAACACCAGAAGAAGTCGCTTCTGCCGATGTGGTTATCGCTGCTTGTGATATCGATGTCGACTTAAGCAAATTTGCGGGTAAAAAACTTTATCGTACCAAAACAGGTCCTGCCCTGAAAAAAACAGCACAAGAATTTGATAAAGCATTTGAAGAAGCAACGGTTTATCAGCCAGCAAACGCTGCAAAAACTGAATCAAGCAATGATAAAAAAGGTGTTTATCAACATCTATTAACTGGCGTATCTTACATGTTACCAATGGTGGTTGCAGGTGGTTTGATTATTGCGCTTTCATTTGCTTTTGGTTCATTTGAAATGGTTGAAGGGGTGCAAAAATTAATAGGTGAACCGCATTTAGCTCAAATTGGAGGGCTTGCTTTCTCACTTATGGTACCATTGCTTTCAGGTTATATTGCTTATTCTATTGCTGATAGACCTGGGCTTGCACCGGGGCTTGTGGGTGGTTTACTTGCGGTATCAACGGGTGCAGGCTTTTTAGGTGGGATTATTATTGGTTATTTTGCTGGTTATTTGGCGCTATTAATCACAAAATATTTACCATTACCAAAAACGCTAGAGGCATTAAAGCCAATATTAATCGTACCACTATTTGCAACGCTTATTACAGGTCTTGTGATGCAATTTATTGTTGGTACCCCTATTGCATGGTTAATGAACGCTGTAACAGTATGGCTAAACTCAATGGGTACGGCGAATGCGGTTATATTGGGAGCTATTTTAGGCGGAATGATGTGTACTGATATGGGTGGGCCAATTAATAAAGTTGCTTACGCATTTGGTACTGGTTTAATTTCAGCACAAGTTTATGCACCAATGGCTGCGGTTATGGCTGGTGGTATGGTTCCACCGTTAGCTATGGGCTTAGCAACACTTATTGCGAGCAAAAAATTTGCTAAAACTGAACAAGAAAGTGGTAAAGCTTCATTGGTATTAGGCTTGTGCTTTATATCCGAAGGGGCAATTCCATTTGCTGCTCGTGATCCATTACGTGTTATCCCATGTTGTATTATTGGTGGGGCAATTACTGGTGGCATGGCGTTAGCCTTTGGTTCAACATTAATGACACCACATGGTGGGTTATTTGCCTTAGCAATTCCTGGCGTGGTTAAACCTGTAGTTGGTTACTTGTTATCTATTGTGACTGGTTCTGTTATTGCTGGTGTGGCTTATGCATTTATTAAACAACCAGAGTCAGAAGCTGCAACTGCCGCTTAATTTTAATCATATAAATAAAAGCGCCATCAAAAGATGGCGTTTTTTATCATCAATACATTATTTTTTTACCCAACGCTGTAGATCTTTAGGAATAAAGTGATCTATTTGTTGTAATATCAATTGTGGATCTTCCGAAACGATTAAGGTTTTATAAAAACTATCTCGAACAAATCCTTCGTTCACGGCATGTTGTAAAAAATTGAGCATAGGCTGCCAAAATTCAGCTGGATTAAATAAAGCCACTGGCTTTTTGTGATAACCGATTTGCATACCCGTCCAGACTTCAAAAATTTCTTCTAGCGTACCTGTTCCGCCTGGCATTGCAATAAAGCCATCGGCAAGCTCAGACAGTCTTGCTTTGCGCTGATGCATATTATCCACCACTTCTAAACGAGTGATACCGTGGTGAGCCGTTTCGGCTTTGACTAAACGTTCAGGAATGATGCCAATTACCTCGCCTCCATGAGCTAAGACTGCGTTAGCAATAATACCCATTAAGCCTTTATTACCACCACCATAGATTAAACGCCTGTTTTGCTCAGCTAATATTTTACCTAATTGTTCAGCATGAGTCCGATATTCTAGGCGACTACCATCGCTTGCACCACAAAAAACACAAATATTTTTTTTCATCAATTTTATTCTACCTTTTATATCATTTACCTATTATTTTAACACAGCAATCACAGAATTTGCTTATAAGCTGAGCAGTTGATTTTGTTTAGTGTTTTAGAGATTGACATTGTCATTATAAATAGTTAATATTCTGCGTGTTAAGTGTTCCTCCATAGTTCAGTCGGTAGAACGGCGGACTGTTAATCCGTATGTCACAGGTTCAAGTCCTGTTGGAGGAGCCAATTTCCGAATTCTTATAGCCTGTTTATAGCAGGTTTTTTTGTATCTTAAAATACCTACTTATTTATTTCGTTGTTACAACAAATACGCTTAAAACCACGTTTTTTTGGGGATATGTATTTAATTTTTTAATCTTCTTATCAAATTAATGAGTTGCTAAAAGAAATTAAAATGAACACATTGGATTGAATGTTATCATTGTAGTTATTTTTAAATATTAATTAAAATTAACTTAGTAAATGAATGGTTTTTATAGTAAAAAACATTCCCATAATATTGTAAGGTCAATATAGCTGCCCTTTCACCGCGCTAGAATGCGTCGACAACTAAGCGAGGTTAGCACAACAAGTATGGATGTTTGGCGAGTTTGGGCTTTGTTAGGAATAAATTTGAACACCTGAGCAAAGTGAAGATGACATCAAAAGGCGAGTATCAGGTTGATACGAGTAAATATAAGTCGGTCGCATTCTGTAGCTAAAGTGTGGGGTGTTAAGGAATTTGCTAATTTCCTAACTTGACCGTTGTCACTGTTGCTATTGATTCCACCACAAAAAACTCAAAATGTCCGAAACCCAACCACACAAATTATTGTCAAATATTGTCACCCTAACCCAAAAACTATAAAAATAGTCAGGTGGTGCATTGATTTTATTATTTTTTTATCTTGTTGTTTTTTTTCAAAAATCAAAAATTTCAACCATTTAAAGTTTCCTTCAAAGCTTAAACCATTCTTTCCTTTACATTCCCTTACAAAAAATTCCCCAAAAAAACTAGCCAAGCTTTTTTTAAATATTATAATTTTAACGGTAAAAATTAAATTAGCTCATTTTACAGGCTAATAATCATAAAAAAACAAATAAAACAATATTTTATTTGTAAGGTGGAATGTTATGAAGTATAATCTTGGACAACAGACAACAGACAACAGACAACAGACAACAGACAACAGACAACAGACAACAGACAACAGACAACAGACAACAGACAACAGACAACAGACAACAGACAACAGACAACAGACAACAGACAACAGACAACAGACAACAGACAACAGACAACAGACAACAGACATGGCAAACCTATGTCTTAAATTTATCCAATAATCGCATTAGACGGTTTTTTATCCTTTCCTCGTTTATATCATCAAAATTATCCACCGAATTATTTGCAAAAATCCCGTTGGCATTAGTGCCAGTGTTGTTATTGCCGTATTCGCAAGGTTCGCAAGCATTAACGGCACATACTAGCCAAGTGATTCAAGGTAGTGCGCCGTATTTAACGTTTGAGGAGGTCAAACTAAAGTGACTACCACTGATGCGTTATTGTTTATTACCTTGCCAGATGGCACAACGGTTACGCCATCAACCAATACATCAAGTGCAACAAATCCAATAAGGCTAATAAATGAAAGTAATCTTAGTAATATAGGGATGTTGGTGTCGCCGTCAACCAACACAATAGGATTAGATGCACTTATTCGAGCGCCGTATAACTATTGGGGAGATGATGATGGAGATGGTCAGGGTACTAATGGGGTGACTGCAACGGGGAGTATATCGGTGAGTTTCACTGATAAAAATGGTAATGCAGTAAGTCGTAGTGATACATTAGATATATGTAGTGCTCCTTATAAGGCGACATTAAGTAGTACAGATGGTAATTTAACTACCCAGTATGGTATACCGAATAGCAGGAATTTCGGGGGTAGTACGGTGACGTATTATATCAATCCAAATTCACCGCCTAAAGTTTGTTACGCAAGGCCGAATCTTTACTTTGGTAAATATGAAGTGGCAGGACCTGCTAGCATATGGAATTCTGATAAGGGTTTTTTAACTCAGTCAACAAATACAACATTCTACGACCGAAATTTTCCTACTACAGGTGCTGATGGATTATATTTTGATTTAGATATAGGTGGGGTGGATGCAAGTCAATTGACCTGGTCGGCTGTTACTCATGGTGGAATAACGGCTACTGTGAGTTGGACACAGCCACGTTCTGGCTCATTTGCAGGCGCATGGAACATAACAGAATACGATGCATGGATTGATGATAAATCTCAGTATGTAACGCGAGTAACATTAAATGGTCCTAGAGCGAGTGATGCGCAAATACAGTCAGATAATCCTAGTCCACTTCGTAGACCTATTTTACCGCAGACCTTTGAATTAGAGGGTAGGGATAAAAGTGGTAATGTGGTGATTAAGTACGGTTTTGTATTGCAGAAGTGGTTTATCAATCGAGGTCATAAATGGAGGAGCTATTCTAAACAAGCATCGTGGTGTAGTAGTTTGGGGTATCGTTTGTCACGAGTCAGAGATTTAACCAATTCGAAATGTGGTAAGGATAAGTGGTTTCCATGCTTAGAAGGCATAGAGGGTGCCACACCGTCATCAAGTGGTAATTATTTCCAGCGTCAAATAGGAGCAGGTTTTTTACCCGAGTGGGGCTACTTAAGTTATTACCCTGATGAAGTTTTCCAGACTAACGGCTTTTGTGTAGATTCTGAATATGGCGGCAAGGTTATTATCGAAGGTGAGTACTACGATGTAATCTACGTCGACGATGACTCTGGCAATTTCAGTGGTGTTATTTGCACTGCCCCTTAACTTTTAGCATTGAGTTCTTAATCATTAAGGCGCAGTGATACTTATATGACTGTAGTTGGTTAAGTTATCAAAGAACAGCTCCCGCGTGTCAGTTGGGGGGAGCAGGCAGAGCCTGCGAGCTTTGCGCTTTAATGACGGAAAATCAAAAAGCACTTCCCCGACTGACGACGCTTAAGCTGTAAAAAGTTACTCAACATAAACAATTAGACATTATCATAATAAAAATTGAGTAAAATTAGTACCAAACAAAACAGGCTATTTTTTAGCTGGTTTTTTTGTATAAATGTCAAACGATTTTTTTATAAAAATATCAAAAAGTGATGAAGTGTGATTGTAGTAAGGTGGTTTTTTGTGACGTATAATTTGGTATCCACTAAACAACTTTCTACCGTAAAATCAACATGAAATTTAATATAATCATTGCAGCCTTAATGGCAACCAGTTTATCTTGTGCTGCTGTAGAGCTTGCTCCGCATTGGGATTATGAAGGCGAATTCAAACCCGAAAATTGGGGAAAACTTTCACCTGAATTTTCAACTTGCGAAACTGGAAAAAACCAATCACCCATCAATATTGAGCATGTTTTTAAAACGCACCATGACAAGCTTAAACTAGCATTTAAACAAAGTAAGCAAGAAATCATCAATAACGGTCATACAATTCAAGTTAATGTTAATGATGGCAATACGCTTGAAATTGACAACGAAGTGTTTACGTTACAACAATTCCATTTCCATACACCAAGCGAAAATAAGATTAAAGGCAAACAATTCCCTATGGAGGCTCATTTTGTTTATAAAAACAAAAATGGTGACTTAGCGGTTATCGGCCTGATGTTTAATAAGGGAAAAGCTAACCCTGAGTTGGCGAAAGCTTGGCAACAAATACCAGAAGAAGAAGGGGATACAGCAGCATTAAATCAGCCTGTCGATATTAAGGCTTTATTACCGAATAGGTTAGATTTTTATCGCTTTAGTGGATCTTTGACAACGCCACCTTGCTCTGAAGGTGTTCGATGGATTGTGTTAGAGCAAGAAAGTAGTGCATCTGCTGAACAAATTGAAAAGTTCCATTCAATTATACATCACGATAACAACCGTCCAATTCAGCCTTTAAATGGTCGTGTGATAGTTAATTAATACTTTTTGGCTCTATCGGTAAGAGCAAGTAGAGCCAATAATTACTGCACTTATCACTTATAACACACTAAAATATATAATGTATTTTTTAATGGCTTTTTGTCATTAAACATTACACGAATACCGTATAAAAATTTTACGCTATCATCAAATAATATTAATATCCTGTCAAAACATGAAAAGTCATATAATTAGGACTGCTTTATTGATTTTATGTTCAGGTGTTTTTTATCTTTATCTTATCTTTAGTGCCTCAGCATCTTGATTGTCTTCAATCATATTCTATAAATACGAGTGGATAGGTTAAACTAACTGAACCACCTATCGTTATATGCTTTTAGGGATGAAAGCATGATTATTGGCAAATTAAGGTCAAATCATCAAAGAAAAGTTTCCCCAACTTAAGAGCAATTGCGCCCACTAATATAACAGTAATACTTAATCCAGCATGAATTACAAAACAAGTCAGGTTTGTAATAATGTACTTAATCCACAATCGATCACCTAATATAAATGCTTAATGACTTAAATTTTAAAAAAGGTTATATTATTCAACAATAAAAGTTGCATTTTTATAATTAAAAAGGAACAGCTGACATGAAAGGAAAAATTTTTAGTATTGTCATAATATTATTAGCTGGGACTTGTGTGCCCCTTTCTGCTAACGCAATTTATGAGATAACTTGCCCTGATTCTGTTCAGGTAAACGCTATCCCCACCGAATTAGAAACATTACCTGAAGGGTGGCAAATATTCGAACAAAAAAATCTGTTGTTGCGAGTTGATAGTGGTGAAGTATACCATGGTAAACCAGTGAATTTAGGACAGATGATACCCTTTACAACTACCATTAAAGGTAAAAAATATAAGGATTCATGGAGTGTTGATACTCGTTATGATACACCTAATGATACTGGTTATTGGTTTAATTGTTCTTATTCACGTAATCGGGTTCGCCTGATAAAACACATCGATCCGACTATGAAAACCTGCTGGGTAATCTCTTCAAAAGATGCAAAAGGTAATATGAAAGTAAAACTAAATTGCGATAAAAAAATACATGAAGGTCGACAATCATATTCTAAACGTGAAAATAAAGTTAGTTTAAGCTCTAACATCGGATAAAGTTAGATAGCAAAAATAGCCTTGGTTTAGATAGTTAATAGTCTAATGCATTTAACTTAATAAAATGATATTAACTATTAGAAATCATTGCATTTTTTATAAGATTAAGAAGGAATAGCAAACATGAAAGGTAAAATTTTAAGTTTAGCTGCAATTGTCGTAATGGGGGGGAGTCTTTGCCGTTCAGCTAATGCAAATCAAGAGATAGTTTGTCCCGAATCGGTAAAAATAAAATATGCTAAACCTGAACTAGAAGTTGTGCCTGAAGGCTGGGAAGTGTCTGAAAAAGGCTATGATACGAATAAAATTAATGGTTTAATTTTGCCAGAAGATATCGCTCACACCAGCTCTCTTATTCGACTCAATCAAGTTGAAGTATATTCCGGAAAATCAACTGATTCAGCAAAACGAATAAAACCCAAGCCCGCAATGATAAATGGGAAAAAATATCAGGCAGTTTGGTTGTTAGAGGGCAGTGATGATACTAATAAACTGATCTTTTGGGCTAGCTGTAATTATAACTATAATAACGAAGTACAATTGACAAAGCCTATTGATGCATCACTGAAAACTTGTTGGGCAGTTGACAGCCAAGATCAGCATCAAGGAACACTTGCTAAATTAGTGTGTAGTACTGAAAAAGCAAAATAAATTAATATTAGTTTGGATATCTCGGGGGATATGTTCATATTTCCCACAAAAGTTATACCTCAATAAAGATAGTAAAAGGTAGTTGTTTGTGACTGCCTTTTACTTTTGTCAGATATTGGCGTTTTATATAGTCCTTTATCACACTTATAACCATATTGGAGCAAGTGAAATAAATAATGAAAATCTAGTTTGATTAAATCGTTATTTATATAGATTGCTTCTCTATATGTTGATTTATAAAATCAATGACAGGTTGCCAAATTTCTTGTTCGGGTGCTTGATAATCCCATAAAGGTGTAACCAACTCATCTAATATTTGCAATTTAGCGAGAAAATTTTTTGAATAGGTTTGACGTTGTTCATCTGACATGGCTAGTAACCTTTCTGACGAAATGTATTTGCGCTTTTGCCGTGGGTTTTCAATAAAATTGCCTAAACTACATAATTCTTTCTCATTTTCACATTCTGAATAGGAAAAGGGATAAGTTTGTTCTACTTGTTCAAAAGCATCTGCAATTTGCGGTAAATTTACTGCTTTCATTGCCGGTACAACATATTTTGCTGTAGCATAATTCCATAAAAGATTACACCAACCATCACTTTGCCAATGACTAATGGTATGAATGACAACAAAAGCATAGAAAGCATTTCGATCCAGTTTTGTGCTTAGCTCTGATTCGCAAGGGATACACTCATAAATCTTATCAAAGAACGCGATGACATCTTCAAAATCAGATAGCTTTTGATTCTGAGTTAACATATTAATTGTTATCATATTATTTCCTTATCCTAATTTATTTGCATTTTAACATATTTGAAAAGCAATGAAATGCTATCTTAGCAGCAGTTTTAAAACTATGCTGTTTTATGGGGTGTCTACAACTAACCGTATAACTATTTTGATGACAGCCTGAAGAGCACAAAATAAACTTAGTGCAAAATAACGAATAAAGCCGTCATAAAAACGGCTTAATAGGGTGAATCAATCTTTTATGGTTACTTGTCCATTCATCAACATCGGAAGAAGAAAATCTCTGAGTTCTGTGAGGTTCTGATTTTCTTGTTCTAGAATATCTTGTTTTTCCAATAAATTAGCAAGTTTATTGGAAAATAATAATGCTAATTTTTCAGGTGGAAGCGCTATTTTTATAGTTTTTAATACTGAGGCTGAAATTTCTTTAAAAGTCGAGCCGGATGATGATTGTATAATAGCCTTTAATGAATTTAATACAGTGTAATAAATAAACCCCGAGGAATATCCTTTATTTGGAATAAAAGATTTAAAACCTTGATTTGTAGTTATTTCATTTCTAGATAAAGCCATATATCCTATGGGGGCTCTTGAACTTAATAAAACAGTTCCTGCCGGATATTTTTTTAGAGAGGCTGATTTCATCCCCAAATTTGATATATCTTTGCTTCCTCTTGATATAAACTTATTGCCTCGGTTATTTGATAAGTCGTTTGGAGTAATCCATGGAATACCATGTTTACAAAAATTTTTCTCTTCACTTGTATCAGGTGTACTTCCTCCGACTATTTGGCCAATGTTATCTAATGAACCATTATTCCACCCCTCAGGAATTTCACGCTTAAGCACCGCATTATAAATCATCTTTCCACCCGAAGATTTGTAGGGTTTACCATTTTCATCGGGGAAGTCAAACTGTACAAACCAATAGTCATATAGTGTTTTAGCCATTGACTCAAGTTCAGCGTTGATTTGATTGTTGAGCTCGATTTTTTTGTCTAATAAGTTCAAAAAATTAGAAATTTTTTCTTGCTCTATTTTAGCGGGTATCAAAACTTCATAACGCTTTAAAGCGTTTTCATTTACTCGTTTACGACCTGAAGTCCCCTCCATACAACTAATTGCTTTTTTTCTAAAAGTAGGACTTATTGTCAGATAATATAAATAATGACTATCAAGATCTTCGGTAGCCCTTAAAACAATAAATTCTGTTGAACCAAAACCTATTTCATTTTTATTCAAAATATTTACATAAGCTGTTTTTCCATTTTCAAGACATGGTGTTATTTTTGCTAATAGAACATCCCCATTTCTGAATTTACTACCTGATTTGTACTCACTAAGAATAAATCCTGTAATTTTTTTTTGCCATGCCGTTAAATATTCCATAGGAACTTTTTTTAATCTATCTCCTTTAGATACCCTTTCTGGAGGGTTAAAGATAGCTATAGTACCCAATTGTCTTAATTCGTTTTTACTCATACTTCACCTTCACCAACTGATTTTTAATCTCATCTTCTAACTGGCGAGATTGACTAAATAAGCTTTCCAAATTATCACTAAACTTCTTCATTTTTGCAGCAAACTCTTCTGGGGTAATGTCGACATATTCAATTTTGACATCAAAATATTGTCCAGCACTTAATGAGTAGTTCTTATTAGCAATCTCTTCATAGCTCACTACTACCGAAAAATCATCTTTTATTTGTTTTTGGTTAAAAATCTCAATAATTTGTTGTTCTTCAGCTGTTGTTAAAATGGTTTTTTGATTCTTCCCATCTTTAATCTTTTCACCTAAATTGGAGGCATCAACTAGAACAACATCACTTTTATTAGCGCCATCGATAAATAAAATTGAAACGTTCGTTCCTGTTGTTGCAAAAATATTACTGGGCATTGACACGACACCTGCTAGCATTTTATTTTCGACCAAATACTGACGGATCGCTTTATCAATACCAGATTGTGCGGTAATAAATCCAGTTGGTACAACAACAGCCGCTTTTCCTGCTGGCTTAAGCGAAAAAATAATATGCTGTAAAAAAAGCTGATAAATTTCCATCTTACTTTTGTCTTTTGCTTTAATTTTTGGAATTCCAGCAAAAAAACGTTGTCGATTTTCATCACAATCCAACTGTTCTCTAAAATCGCTAAAATCGAGTTTAAACGGAGGATTAGAGACGATATAGTCAAATCGTTTTAATCGATTGCCTTCTTTATGATAGGGATGTAGTAATGTATTGCCCTGAATCACATTAGAAATAGAAAGAACCAAACTATTTAAAATTAAGTTAAGGCGTAAAAGATTAGATGATTTTTGCGAAATATCCTGCGTGTAAATAGCACAGCGATCTTCACCAATCGCATGAGCAAGATTCATTAATAGTGTCCCAGAGCCTGCCGCAGGGTCGTAGCAGCTAATATTTCTTAATACTTTATGTTGTTCTTTGGGCACCAAAATTGCTGCCATAATGCGTGCTACTGCATGTGGTGTATAGTATTCAGCATATTTCCCCCCGCTGTTACTATTGTAATCTTTAATGAGGTATTCAAAGATTGTGGCATAAAAATCATAGCCTTTTGCAAAGCTACCTTCAAAACTAAATTGAAAGTTCACCAGCTTATTAATAATGGCTCGACAAAATTCATCCCGCTTTGCGGGATCGGCAATAAATTGGCTAATGCGATCAAAAAGAACGACCTTGGCTTCCCCTTCCGTTTTGATTGCAAAAATATCATTATTCAATGTTGCTATATCAATCAAGGTATCATCAACTAATTTAGCAAAGTCACCTTCATTTTGTCGCTGAAACAAAAAACGGATAAAATGAATTGGCTTCAATTTAGCAATATTTCCATCCATTTTTCGCTCTAATTGTGCGAAATCATCTTCACTCATTGCTGATATACACTTATAAAACTCTTCAGCATCTTTGACTTTAGCAAGATTTTTATCTTTCTTTTTAGCCTCAGCAATAAATTGATCATTTAAAAATTTGTATAAAAATGCTTGAGTAATGATTTTAAATTCATTGCCATCGTTGCCTAACCCATAGTTAGCACAAACGCTTTTTAAATCGTCAATAAGTTTTAGGGTATTAGTTTGTAACTTAGTTTCTATTACCACGAATAGGCTCCATAATTAAATTCTTTTAAATATTCATTTACAATCAATTGATTGAGATAGTCTGATGCGTTAATGCTAAGATTGATATTTTGGCGTTCCACAAAATGTTCAATAATATTTGGCATAACCATTCGTTTAAAATAACTTTCGTTATCCAATATTTGCAAGTTACGCAAAACTAAATCATCCGTATTTTGTTTAACACCGAATAGTGCTTCATAAATATTGCGTTCCGATGCTTGAGTTTGATGATTTTCTAACAAACGTTTATGTAATCGGGTGTACTTTCGATCACCTTGATACTTTTTCCTAAGTAGTTCATTTTGACGGTTTAGCTCTTTAATACGCTGATAAATATGATTTAATACTGGTATATTTTGTTTCATCTCTTCTTGTGTGATTTCACGTAAATTTTTCTTTTTGAACAGTCTTTCTAACTCTTCTTTGAGCGTGATAAATTTGGGATCTTCTTGGTCAAAATTGTTACTTAATGCTTCGCGCACTTTACGAAGTGTTTCTTTAAATTCATCGGCAAGTACTAGTTCTTCTTCCCCGACTTTGATAAATTCAAAAATAATATCTTCTAGGGCGATATTGATTAAGTTGAGATCATCACGGCCTTGTTCAATGCTTTCTTTATAATTTAAAGTAGTTAACCTATCGACCGTCATTCGATAAAGATGATTGAGCTTTTCAAAATCAAGGTGAGTTAAAAAAGCATAATCTTGTTGTAAACGAATAATATTATAAAGGCTTCTGGCATCCTCTAACGCTCTTTTTAATATATTTAACGTTTTTTTATCATCAATTTGATTGATTTGATCACTAAAAATTTCTGCATTTTCACAATCAAAACGGAATAATACATCTTTGATATGCTCGATTTCTGCTGCAATTTCTTCAGACGACTTAAATAAGTGTGAATAATGCTCAATTTCATCACCCAACTCCTCTTGTAGCTCATTAAAATAAGCGCGATTTGTTGCATCGAACTCTTTACGTATATCCGCAAAATCGACAACATAGCCATAACGAAAATCTTTATAAGGTCGGTTAACTCGTGTGAGTGCCTGTAGCAAGTTATGTTGGCGAATAATACGTCCAAGATAGAGCTTTTTAAGCCGTTTGGCATCAAAACCAGTAAGTAACATATTGTAAACAAATAGAAAATCAATATTTCCTGCTTTAAATTCTTCTACCAATATTTTACGATCTTCTTTGGTTCCAACATCATGTAAAATTAGTGCAGCAGAATTCACCCGACAATTTTGCCATTTTTTAGTCTCATAATGGCTGTTCGGTTCTGCGATTTTTAAAACGGAATAAATACTTTCATTGGCCGCCTTGAGTGGTGCTTGTCTTGATTGCCCCGTGTATTTTTCATTAAAAATCGCAAACATTTGCTTTGCTTGTTCGGCACTATCACAAATTACCATACCGCCAATTGATGCGTCATTATAGGCATGACGACTGGTTTCAAAGTCAGTAATAATGTAATCAAGCATTGGCTCGACAAAATGGGGATCGGCATACACTAAAGAACGGTTAATTTCACCTTGCTTAACTTCAATTTCATCAATCGCTTTTTGTAACGAATGTTTATAACGTGTTGCAATATCTTCACGAATTAAACGTAATGTATAACCATCAGAAATAGAGGCGTTGTAATAGTATTTATGAATATAATTACCAAATAAACGACGTGAGTTATTGTCGCCTAACAGTGGTGTTCCGGTTAGACCAATATGAATGGCATCTCGATCAGACTCAGTAAGATTGGCTAAAAAACTACCCGTGGGTTTGTAGCTGCGATGGACTTCATCTAGAAAATAAATACGCTGAATCGAAAGGTTATAATCGTTATTTAAAATAACATCAGGATCGTCTTTAAATTTCTGAATATTAACTACCGTAATTTCAGGACGGCCACTATGATTATGAATCACTTTTTGATTTTTAATTTCTTGGCTAAACTGCTCTCGAGAATTAATAATATGGACGACTAATCCTCGGTTAGTAAATTCGCGTTGAGCTTGTTCCAGCAAATCAATCCGATCCACAATAAAATAGAACTTAGGAATAATTTGCTTTTTTTGGAAATAATCGGTTAAAAATCGGACATTATAATAGGTTAATGCGGTTTTTCCACTACCTTGAGTGTGCCAAATAATACCCTTTTTAATATTGCTATTAAGTCGCTCTTCAATAGCTTTAGTAGCAAAGATCTGCGGATAACGCATGATATGTTTTTGCAAACCATCACGCTCAGAAACATAAGCTAAAGCATATTGTAAGATGAAAGCTAAGCGTTGCCGACTTACTAGGGACGTACAAATTCGATTAGTTGGTCGATTGGGGTCTTTATTAATATCAAATTCCGAACTGGCACGAATAACTTCCAAGTTGTTATCTTTTAAGATGACCAGCTCTTGTTCTTCATTTAATGGTTTAAGTAACGTTGTAAAGTTTAAATCTTCTTCTTCTCGGAAATAGTTAAAACTCAGTTTATGGTAAGATGGGCTAGCATAAAATGCGCCATCAATTGGCTGCAATGCGTTTTCATCATATTCCATATTATTAGAAAAAATCATAAACTGAGTTATATTAATAAAACGCCTAAATTTTTTATTTTGAAAACGTCTATTGATGCGATTATACTCATCTTGCATCCCTTTCCGATTGTTCGGTTTTTTTACTTCAATGAAAATAAGCGGTAATCCATTAATCAATAAGGTAATATCTGGACGAAACTCTTCATCTTCGTTTTGATAGGTCAACTCTGTCACAACATGAAAGCTATTATTATTAAAATTTTCAAAATCAATTAACTTGATACCTGAACGATTGATTAACATTTCATAAAAAGCTTTACCAAGGTCTTCATTATCAAGGCTCAGGCTAATATCTTGCAACAGACGATTAATATCATCCTGAGTTAGCTCAGGATTAATTCGAGTCATGGCTTCATGAAATTGAACTGGAAATATGTTGGTATTTTTATCCCATTGCTGGGTTTTGAGTGATAGATATTGATAGTCTAAACGGACTAAATGCAGAATAACAGGAATTTTTACGCGAGTATCTTCATTAAATTTCATTATCTTTACCAACGTTGGTTACTTGAGAAGGAGATTTTTAGCTGTAATTATAACAAAATTTGGTAACTTGCAGAATTCAATTAAAAAATATTATATTATTTTCAAGTTACAGTGACTAAATACTAAAATTTCTTTTTTGAATTTCTTTAGAAGAATATCTTAAAAATTAGATATAGTTATATGCTCTAGAGGAGATTTATAAGTTCAAGTCTTCAATCATTAAATATAATCCGTTATTGTCGTCAATGAATAATCTTTACCCTAGGGTTTGGCTGTTTTGGGTTGAGTTGAGTATCTGTCAATGAGGTCGTTATACGATTTTTTAGTTATATACTACCTGTATAACTAAGCATATACCTAAAATTTTGGTTGTAAATGTATCTTGTTAATACTTACAGAGTGATAAAACTGTCTCTAACGCTTGTTATTTCTGGGGGGCTTTAGTGGGTTTTAAAAAATCTTACAAAATATTGAAGTGGTGGAGCTGGCGGGAGTTGAACCCGCGTCCGAAATCTCTACATCCTCGGTACTACATGCGTAGTTTGTTTTTGAATTTCATCTACCCGCTGCGAACAAACACGCCACTGATAAACTAGCTTGATTAAATTTAATGCTTCCGCCCCAAGCAAGGCTTCCACACGATCTCGTTTGGGTTTGACTCCTCTTGATCCCCGTCCTACGAGCGGAGGCTAGGGAGAGAAGGCTCTATACAGGTTATTAAGCTGCTAGTGCGTAGTTTTCGTCGTTTGCGACTATTTTTTTGCGGTTTATTTACGAGGCCTACCGCACCTCGGCATGCACCTTGGGTTTCGCAAATCCCGTCGAATCCAGAATCAGCCCCAATTGTGAATTGTACCTAAGCACAATATCAGGGCATTATAGGTGAATTCAAGATGGAATACAAGTTAGGCAAGATCTGAGTTAGCCCGATTTTTGAGCGGAGTATATCGCGATCGTTTTAGGCTTGCTATTTAATCAAAATTTACCAATTTTAATTTTGTAAAAAAGTTTCAGGTAACTATGTGTTTCAGTATAAAAATAAAGTTTGTAACAGTTAAATTAGGTTTCGGAATTAATCGCGTTATTTACTGTAATTTGAGAAACGAATGTTATAAGTTATAAATAGATATAAAAAACAAAACTAACGTCAAATCACAGACAAGCGATATAGCGTTTATATCATAAAGAAAAATAACCGCCACAATGTTTCAGTCGTTTGACCATATATAACACGCTAAAAAAGTCTGATTTCAGGCTAAATTTTTTGTAAAAAATATTCAGGATTCTATACCGTTTCATGGTTATTTGAGAATTTTCAGTCTCTATTTATTAAATTGTGTAATAACCATGGTATCAATCAAACATTCATAAAACCCGCCAGCCAACAAATGAATGGGCAATCCGAAAAGCGATAGGTGCTTTAGTGAAGATGTGAGGTTTGCTTTTCAGGTTATATTTTTTTGTAAAAAATATTCAGGATTCTATACCGTTTCGTGAACCATTGAGACTTTGCAGTATTTATTAGATCGTGTAATAACCATGGTATTAATCAAACATTCATAAAACCCACCAGCCAATAAATGAATGGGCAAGCTGAAAGCGATAGAGACTTTAGTGAATATGTGATATTTGCTTTTCAGGTTATATTTTTTTGTAAAAAATATTCAGGATTCTATACCGTTTCGTGATCCATTGCGACTTTGCAGTATTTATTAGATCGTGTAATAACCATGGTATCAATCAAACATTCATAAAACCCACCAGCCAACAAGTGAATGGGCAAATCGAAAGTATAGGGATTTTTATGGTGATGTGGCATAACCACATTTTTTACAAATTAGGTATATAACACGCTAATTATTTTGTATTTTGATGAAGGTGAATGAGCAAGTTTTATAATATTTATAACTATTTTTAAATATTTTTGAAAATAATTATTATTTAAAATCAATGTATTAATTGTTATTTGGTTAAAAGTTAAAAAATATATGAAATTAAATTGAACTTTTTGCCGTTTAATCTGTCTATATTAACAGATTACGTTTTTCATTTTTTGCCTTCCACTCGAATCTTCGAGTGGATTTTTTTTGTCTTATATTTTCCCCTCTAAAGTAATTTATTAAATCCTTTATTTATTATTAACAGTTGGCGCTAGTTTTTTTATTATTTTTGCTAGAAATAATTTGCGCTTATATAGGCAGAAAGATAGTATTGCTAAAATTTTGGTTATTTAAATAGCGCCTTTTTATTCGTTATCAAGCCTTTTCAAAAAATTGTTTAAAACTATTTTGAGTATCATTATTTTTAATAATAGCTTAGGCAATAAGCTGTGCTTGGGTTGCGAAATCGTTATGTGAGCAGAGAGAATTATTATGTTATTTTCAAACAGGACACAAGGACACTTAATTGCATTAATGACAGTGTTTCTTTGGGGAACAACATTTATCGCAACTAAGATATTATTAATTGATTTTAAACCGGTTGAGATCTTGTTTTTTCGATTTGGACTTGGTTATCTAACTCTTTGGATCTTAGCACCACGTTTTTTTGCATGGCAGGGTTTTAAAAAAGAGGTTATGTTTTTGTGTGCTGGGCTGTGTGGTGTTACTTGTTATTTTTTGTGCGAAAATATTGCATTAACCTATACAACAGCGTCTAACGTTGGGGTTATTACTACTTTAGCACCAATATTTACTGCGATATTATCGATATTCTTTTTAAAGATCGAAACGCCGCCGAAGCGTTTTTATATTGGTTGTTTATTTGCCGTTGTTGGTGTTGGGATCATTAGCTTTAATGGCAAGTTTGTTCTTTCGCTCAATCCCCTTGGTGATCTGCTAACTATGTTAGCTTGTTTGTTTTGGGCTTGTTATTCAATTTTAGTAAAAAAGAGTAGTAATTATGGTTACAATACAATTTTATTAACAAGAAGATTCTTTTTTTATGGTTTGATGTTGATGCTTCCTGTATTGCCTTTCTTCGATTTTGAATGGCAATTGTCTCGTTTTACCGATCCTGTAAATCTACTCAATATTTTGTTTTTAGGTGTTGGCGCTTCGGCCATTTGTTTTGCATCTTGGAATTATGCCGTTAAATTAGTAGGAGCAGTTAAGATTAGTATTTATTTATATTTGGTTCCGATTCTTACTATTATCGCTGCCGTTGTGATTTTGCATGAGCCGTTTACTTGGATTGCCGCTATTGGGACATTGTTTACGCTTTGTGGCGTGTTATTATCAGAAGGCAAAATCAGCGTAAAAAGAAAATAAGCCGTTTTTGCTAAATTGAATATGAACAGGCGCATTAGCGCCTGTTTAATCATTTTTTAAAACATTTTGGTATTATGAATCGAATTATTGCATTCTTTTATCAATGGCATCCATGATAATTTTACCCAAATGTTCATAATTTTCATCGAAATGGTGTCCACCGGGTAATTTAAATGTTTCTCCTTTCATTTCTGGTTGTAAGCATCCAGTATCATTTATTTCTTCTTCACCATAAATACAAAATAGTTTGCTGGCAGGAATGCTATTGACTTCTGGAGCTGTTTTCATTTCGTTACCCGATTGACCAAGCCAACCACTGATTTCAATTTCAAAATTAGCATTTTTTGAAAATGCGATCATCACAATGGCTTGAACGCTATTTTGATCTGCGCTTGATAAACGATTGTAAAGTGCAGGTAAGATATCTCCGCCAAATGAATACCCGGCAAGCACAAAACGGGTTGTTCCCCATTTTTCACGATATTGTTGCATTAAGTAAGCAAGATCTTTTGCACTACGTTCAACAGAACGATGTTGCCAAAATAGTTTTAATGCATCAACCCCCACTACCGAATAACCGTGCGAAGCCATATACTCGGCTGATACCTTATCTAAATCACGCCAGCCACCATCACCCGAATAATAAAGCGTAACCATATTAGGGTGAACTTCTTTGCTAGTTGCGGGTAATTCAATAACAGGTAGCTGTTCATGTTTGCCAAATAAAATCGACGCAAGGTGTATACTCAGTAGTTCCACTGGCGAAGCCTGATATTCTCCAATTGCCGTTGTAACAGCGATTTTTTTTTGCTCACGAGGAAATACAGCCACTTCTTCTTCGGGAGGATTATTCCAAATTACTTGCCATGCCCCGTGGTTTGCTTGTGTTGGTAGCGCAGCATCACAATCTTTATGATCGAGTGTGAATTCAATTGATAGTGCTTTAGCATCATCACTTTGTTGTTCGGCTAACCAACGGTATGCAAAAGCAGCTCCTTCTTGCATACCTGCGACAGCAAAATTAGACTCGTCTAACACTTTTACGGCTTGTTTAAACCGATTTTTTTGTTCGGCACAGCTTGCCTGTGGCTTTAATTCAAACTGAACCAGTTTTGCGCCCGTTTTTTCTGATAAATTTAATAGTTGTTGTTCTGTAAAATGATTATCTTTGGTGGCCACTATAACAGCTGCTGCTTCAGCAGTTTGTTTAGGACTTGCCGATATAATAGACAGATCATTGTTGATAGTGATGACGTTTACTGATGCACTGCTTTGGTTTTTTATCAGATACCAACCAACCAAGCCCAGCAAGGTTATGAGGAGCATGATAATTAAAAATAAAATACAACGTATGATTTTTTTCATATTATGGATTCTTATTCTTTTTTAGACCCGTTATGCCGCCTGAAATAAGCATGGTTGTGTCAATGAGTGCAACTAAAGGATCCAGTCCAGCAGGCACTGCCATATAACGGGGTTCCCAATGCGTTGCAAACTTTTCTTTAAAGCGACGTAGGCCTTGGAAATTATAAAAACGCCCACCACGGCGAAAAACTAATGCACCTAGTCTTTGAATCATGGGAGCACCTCGGCGCCTTTGCATGCCAGCAAGGGGTACCATGCCTAGGCTAAAATATTTATATCCTTTTTCTTGATAATGTAAAATTAATCCAACCATTAAAAATTCCATGGTTAATTTAGGTATATCTTGCACCACTCGCATTAAATCAATACTCGCTGAATGGTGTTGCTTGGTTTCTAACAGATTGACAAAAGCAATAATGCGATCTTCATAGGTAATGGCCGCGATGGTGAAATTATCCAAATATTGTTTAGAAAACGATCCTAATGAGAACCCTTTTTCTTTCGAATGTTTGTTTTTTAGCCATGCATCAGAGACGGCTTTTAATTCATCGATCGGTGCTGCTCCTGGTGGATAAAACTTTAGCGAAAGTCCATCACGTTGCCCTCGGTTCCAAGTATAGCGAAGATCTTTATAATCTTTTGACGCCAAATCAAATATTTTTAAATTGACTAAGGCTTCTTCACCTAATTTAACGGTACGTAAACCAATATCCATATAAAAAGGTAAATTTGCTGCTTTGACTTGATAAAAAACAGGGCGAAGATTATGTTGATCACAAAGATCACGAAAAGCCCAAATTAAATCAGCACGATCAGCATTATCGCCAATGGGGTCATAAAGTGCAATCATACTTCGCCCACGCCTTGCGTACATAATAAATGAGGTTTCGGCCTCATTAAACAGTAATGACTTATCTCCAGTCATAGCAAGCCCGCCTTCAGGCTGTTTGGAATCTAGCATAATTTGGTAAGCCTTGCTAAGCTGTGCTTTGTTGGGTTTAGTTAAAATAGGTAATGCTGGGCGAAAAATCCAAAATAGCATCACACAACTTAATAAAATAAAGCTGCCCAAGGCGGCACGTAATGCTCGTGGCACTTTGCTGTCTAATTCAAATTGCCACCATAAAGCATGACTATAAGGTATATCTTGGTAGATAAATAAAATCACCCATACAAACAGTGCGATCATACCAAAACAGATGGCAAAAAATTTAAAAGAAAAAGGAATGATCATCAAGCGGCTTTTTCGATAAAAAGAGTGCCTAAAATTGATTAATAAGAGGGCAATGCTTAATAATATGGTAGCTTCGATCCAATGTAATCCCCGTAATAAGGAAAGCACACTTCCTATTATTAATAATATGACCGCACCCCACCAAGCCGAAAAGAGCCGACGACGTAATCCCATTGCGAGCAATAAACATAAAATACCGATTAAACTCGCAATTAAATGGGCAATGTTGATCACTTTTTTGGGAATCAATGTGTTAACTAAGTCATGATTAAAACCGGGTAATACGCTTGAAAACATCATGACAACACCTGCGAAAAACACGGTAGAGGCCATGACCAACGCAGCAATACCTGTTTCGGTCTGTTTTACCTGTGGTGCAGTTAAATAGTGCTTGCCTTCATTAACCAGTAATAAGATCCCTGCGGGAATAAGTGGGATTAAAATATAAATAGTTCGATAAATAACAAGCGCAACGGTTAATGGTGCAGCACCAATTTCTGATGATAATGCCGCTAACATAATTGCTTCAAAAACACCTACCCCTCCAGGGACATGGCTTAGTACGCCAGCAACTAAAGCTAAAATGTAAACCATAATAAAAGTGATGAAATTAGGCTGTGTTGGTAATAAAAAGTAGAGAATAGCACCAGCTAAAATAGCATCAAATAACGTGATAATAAGCTGACAGATTGCTAAGCGGATGCTTGGTAAGCGAATTGTCCAGCGGAATAGTTGAAATAGCCTTGTGTCTTTATTGGGTTTTTCGGGTAATTGATGTCGATACAAAAAAACAAAAACTAAGGCATAAACACAAAATATCGATATTGCGGTTAACCATATGCCATTTTTTGACATATGAAGCGCTAGCATTGTTTGTTGTGTGTGGATTAATGCGGCAATTGTTGCAAATAAAGGTAATGAACAACCTAATGATAACGTCACAAAAAGTGACATTCTGGCCACATCTATGGCGGTTAAGCCTTGTTTAAAATAAAGGCGGCATCGCACAGCTCCCCCAGATAAAACAGACAAACCTATAGCATTACCAATTGCAGAGGCACAAATTGCGCCAAGAATTAACATTGATGCTTTTAATTTGACTCCCGCATAACGGGCTGCTGACCATTCATAACAAATCAACATAAAATAACTACCAACAGCCGATAAGCAAGAAAATAAAATTGCGTTAATTGGAAGATCTCGAAAGGCTTGTTTTAAATCTCTCAGATTAATTTCTTTTAATAGATTCCAACAAATCATTAATGCAATAAAAAAGATAGATAGCCCTAGTAATAAAGCTAGACGTTGGCGGTATCGAGTGAAGCGTTCAATGAACTGCCATGGCAAAACCTTGCGTACTAATGTTTTCACTAGGTGAACTCCAAAATTTGCTTTCATGATGCCTGAGATCTGCGCATTCTACCTTTCCAATCTACTGAAAACAATCGAAAGAAAATAAAGAAACAATAAAAAAACATTAATTACTGAAATTTTACTATTAACGGCGGTGTATTTATTTTAGCCATATAAGATTAAGTTACCATAGAAAGCGCATTTAACTTGCTAATATTATGTTTAGGCGGTAGGAATATGCTTTTTTACATGTGATAGATAATCATTTTATTGAAAATCTTCTGTTAAAAAACAGTATTTTATATTATAATGGTATTGACTTAATTTTTAATTTATGAAATTAGATCTTTTTGTTGAAAATGTATTTGCAAAAATAAAACATTACCATGCAAGTGTTACACGATATGATAAGTTGGCAATAAACTATGCTAGCAGCGTTGTAGTATAGCGTTTGTATGATGTGGATATCAATGTAAAGGAACATCATCATGAAGTTAAAGGAGCAACGAGTTAGAATAAAAAAGAAGAGCAAAAGTTGGTTAGTTAAGCAGTTGGCATTAAGTTACTTTCGGTCTTTTTATCTGTGTCGATTATGTTCCTGTAGTGATTTACCGTTGATATTGCAAAAAAAGGTCATTACTTTTAAATCCATTTTATTTTTGTATTGTTGTATAGGCATTAATCATCCTTTATTTGCTCAGTTACCTAATGTTGAACCCGCAAAAACCGCAAAAGCAATACAGGGTTCGGCGCCTTATTTAACGTTTGATGGTGGGCAAACCCAATCATGGGATACGGATAGATTTTTAGATATCGAGCTACCTGATGGTCAGGTGCTAACCCCAAAAAACAATCCCTCATCTAAAGCCAATCCGCTACCATTGTCACGTGATGGCTTAAAACTCAGCGATATTAAGACGCTCATTCCAACGGGTCAAAATACTATTTCAATGACCGATTTGTTGAATAATAATGGTTTTTGGGCCGATAAAGATGGTGATGGTGATATTACCGCAACAGGGAATTTAACCATTATTGGTCGAGATGCCAATGGTGCCGAAATGGGATTAGATGATACCTTTCAGGATTGCAATGCGCCATATAGTGTAACAATGCAGAGTGATCATAGTATTTTATCAACGGCTTATGGCTACCCAAATTCAATTCGAATAGCGGCTAATAGCGCCACTTATTACCTAAATCCACCCAAAGGCGCTTGTACTTATTCTGCCAAGCCTAATTTGTCTTTAAGTAATAGTCGCAAACATAATTGGGGTGGGTCGAATTATTCAGGGCCACCGAGCGAATGGGACGATGCAAAAGGCTTTAAACGTCAAGATTTAAATAATCCGGCATCAAACTTTCCAACCATGGGGGCGTATGGGCTATTTTTTACCATGGATATGGTTGATAGCTTAGGTAGTGAGATGACGTTTGACAAGTCACCAGCAACATCGGGCATTGATTTAACTATAACGGGCAATGGCAGTATTGCCAAGATTCGATTAGTCGGACCCAAAGAGGGGGCTAGCGCCGCCGAGGCAGCAACCGCACTGCCGACGACCTTTTTCTTATATTCCGATAAAGCCAAAACTAATAAAGTATATAGTTTTACCATCAAAAAATGGTTTATCGCAAGAAAGGATTATAGTGGTAGCAATCGTAGTTATGCTCAAGCTGTACAATACTGTAATCAGTTAGGCTATCAAATACCTACAGTTGATCAACTGACTAATGCTAATTCTCGAGAGTGGAATCAAGGTTTAGCAGGTCAGAGGAATAATTATCAACGCCGTATTGGTGGGGGATTATTGGCAGAATGGGGAGAAATTTATGAGTCTGCTAACAGCTACCCTGGTAGTAATTTCAAAAGTAATGAGGTTTATTGGACTCAAAATACATATCAAGGCACTAAACCTTATAATCTTTTAATATACAGCAATATGGGGTCGGTTGGCTATTGGGCGTCTGGAAATACAGTTTGTGTTAATTAAATAAGCGATATAATATTATGAATAATAAAATAAATGAGCATAAACAGAGTGTGATTCAAGCCATACAAGCTTTTGTTAAACAAAAATTGGCTAATGATTTTTCCGGTCATGATATGGCGCATATTGAGCGAGTGGTGAGATTGGCCGAGCAGATTTTAAAGCATGAGCCAAAAGCGAATGGCTTTATTGTGATTGTTAGTGCTTATTTACATGACGTGATTGATGAAAAAGTGGTTGCAGATGTGAATCAAGCTGTTATGGAGTTGCGTGATTATTTAATATTACAGGCGTTAACTGATAGCGAAATTAAAATGATTTTTGACATTATTGAAAATATGTCATATCGAAAAAATCTTAATCAGAAAAAAACATTATCATTAGAAGGGCAAATTGTGCAAGATGCTGATCGGTTAGATGCATTGGGAGCAATTGGTATTGCTCGCACCTTCTATTATGGCGGCAATAAACATCATATTATGTACGATCCTGATATTTCACCACGAGCTGCATTGAATGAAGATAATTATAAACAAGGCAATACCGTCATTAATCATTTTTATGAAAAGCTTTTTTTGCTTAAAGATAAAATGAATACCCCAATAGCTAAAAAGCTCGCTGAGCAACGGCATCATTTTTTGGTTCAGTTTGTAAATCAGTTTGAAAAAGAGTGGCTAGGTAAGGATTAATTAGTTGCTGTTTTATTTTTTATAAACGGTAAAGTGTGGGCAATGATTTTGGCGACTGTAAAACGGATTTTAAACTATCTGGCGCAACGCTCTCTTACTAGAGAGCGCTTTTTACGATTAAAACGGTATTGGTGCACCAACAAGCCATAGCACAATAGGTAATGTGATTAAGCTTAATAATGTACTAACTAAGGTTGCACTTGATACCAGTTCTGGATGAGTATCAAACTGTACTGACATGAGAGTTGTATTGGCGGCACTCGGCATGGCCGCTAATACGATTAATATTTGCTTATAAACTGGCAAAATAGGCATAAAATAGACCATGCCAAATGCGACTAGCGGTGAAATGATCATTCGGGTTAGTAATGAAAATGAAAGTTTAGGATAATCCAGTTGTTGGATCTTGATTTTGGCTAATTGCATTCCCAAAATAATCATAATGACAACGATTGAAGAATCACCAATCATGCCAATGGATGTCATTATGGATTTGGACAAAGGAATATGGCACAACTGAAAAAGCATACCTAATAAAGCGCCATAAGCTACAGGCATGCGGATAACTTTATTGATGACATCTTTTTGACTGACAATATCACTACGGGCACTGCCTTTTGCTGCATAATAGATGCCAACTGTGCTCATTACAAATTGTTGCAATACCATCATAATCACGCCAAGGTCAAATCCCACGGTGCCAAAAAAGACTAACAGTACGGGAGTACCATAATTACCATTATTCATAAAACATGAACTTAAAATCATGGCACAGCGCTCTTTGGCTGAATATTTCATCATCATAGACCAAATGGAAATGATAAGGACTAATGAAAAACAGAGACCAAAAATATAACAGATATAAAATAAATAATCGGCTGTTAACGTATGCGTATAAAATGTTTTAAATGCCAAAAATGGGGATAGTACATAAAGTGACATTTTTGATAGATTAGCAACATCAAAATTTAAGGCTTTTTGTGCGATAAACCCGACAATAAAAATAGCAAAAATGGGAAACAAAATAATAAAAAATTGCATAAGCGATGTCTTTAATTTGATTAATTAGTTCATTGAATCAATGGTAGTTACGATCAATTCTCGTAATTGATTACAGGTAGTGTCATCCAGTGCATTGTTGTATTTATCTGTTAAGATAAATAAATCTTCAATATGTTCACCAATAGTGGCAATTTTAGCACTCCGTAATGATAAATCTAAATTAGCAAATATCTCGCCGACACAAGCAAGTAAGCCAGGCATGTCTAATGCAATGAGCTCCATATACGTTTGCCTTTCATTGAAAGCGGATAAAAAATTGACTTGTGTTGGTACAGAAAAAGATTGCAATCTTTTCTTTGGTGGTTTAATTGTCACTCCTTGATAAACAGGGTGTTGTAGTGCCTTTTCTAGAGCTTTGATAATGCCTTGATGCCGATCTGCTTGCACTGTTTGCCCATTTGGTTCAAGTACAATAAATGTATCAAGGGCAAATCCTTTTTTATTGGTAATAATGAGTGCATCATGAATAGTTAAATTATGCATACTGAGTGTATTACAAACAGTTGCAAATAGATAAGGTCTATCTGGCGAATAAATAAAAATCTCACTGCCACCATGATATGGATTTGGATTGATTAACACTAAGGTTTGCGTTAAATCATGATGTAATAAATTTTGAGCATGTATAACAATTTGTTCTGTTGTATACCGCAGAAAGTAGTCAACTCGACAGTCTTGCCAAAGATTCTTGATTTGCCATTCATCGTAATTTTGTTTGAGTAAAGTCGCGAGTGCTTCTTGTTTGTGTTGCCTTGCAATACTTCGTTGCTCTGGAATTTGGTGGATACCTGAATCAAAAGATCGCATTGCGGTAAAATAGAGCTCACGCATTAGGCTTTGCTTCCAACTATTCCAAAGCGTTTCATTGGTTGCACAAACATCGGCAATAGTTAAACAGAGCAAATACTGTAAGCGGCGCTTACTTTTTACTTGTTGAATAAATTCTCTAATGACGGCGGGATCTTGCAAATCGCGACTTTGTGCGGTTACCGACATCAGTAAGTGATAGCGTACTAACCAAATAATTAAATCGGTATCTTTGGCATCTAGCTGGTGTAATTGACAAAATTTTTCAACGAGCTGTGCACCTATTTCAGAATGATCACCATGGCGACCTTTACCTATATCATGAAATAAACCTGTGATAATAAGTAGTTCGGGTTTGGATAATTTAGCAAATACCCTAGAACTATTAGGATGCTTTTGTTTGCCGCTATCTGTTTTTAGGTTATCTAATTCAATTAGCAATCGAATGGTATGTTCATCAACGGTATAAGCATGAAAAAGATCAAATTGCATCATGCCAGCGATATGCTTCCAGTCTGGAATATATGCGGCTAATATGCCATATTGATGCATGGGTAAAATGGCTTTTTTTATTGCGTCAGGGTGTTTGATGATCATCATAAAAATTTGCCGAGATTTAGGATCTTCACATAGCAAAGCTTTTAATTTTCTTCTTGCCGAACGTAACTGCCTAATGGTGTTTGAATAAAGCCCTGTAATTTGTGGATTAAGCAAAATAGTATAAAAAAGCTGCATAATCATGACAGGATCTTTTTTAAAGAGGTTATCATCTTTTATATCAATTAAGTTTTCTCTAATTTGAAAATATTCATCAATATCATAAGGCTTATTTTTTGGGTTATGCTCAAGTATCGATTCATAAAACAGTTGTAATAACATCTGATTGAGTTCAGTAATATTGTGAGCGACACGGTAGTAGTCGTGCATCATTTTTTCTACTGGTGTGTTACCTTCACCTTTGTAACCTAGCATATTGGCAATGCTAAGCTGCCGATCAAAAAGCAAGCGGTTATCATAACGTGAGATCACGCAGTGTAAGGCAAAACGCATTCGCCATAAAAATTTACGGCAAGTTTTGAAGTCTTCAATATCTTCAGGGGTTAAATAATTGAAGTCAGCCATTTTTTGTAAAAATTCACCCCCAAAATGGCGAATGGCGATCCATTGGATTATCTGCATATCGCGCAATCCGCCTGGGCTATTTTTCAAATCAGGTTCTAGATTATAAGAGGTACTGTGATACTGCTGGTGGCGATTTTGTTGTTCTTTAATTTTTGCTTTATAAAAAGCACGAGAAGGCCATATCTTATCGCTAAAAATTTGTTTGTGTAATTCATCTAATAGTAATTGATTGCCAGAGATAAGTCTTGATTCAATCAAATTACTCATTATGGTGATATCATTTTTCGCTTCTTGTAGACAAATTCTCAATGTTCTAACACTGTGACCTATATCTAAATGCAAATCCCATAACAAGCGAACCAAATCACCGATCTGTTTTTCAATCTCTTTAGTCAATGGGTAGTCACTTAGAATCAAAATATCAATATCTGACAATGGATGTAATTCAGCCCGACCATAGCCCCCAACGGCAACCAAAGCGATGCGATTGCGTTTGAAAAAAGAAGAGACATGTTTAGGAATTTGGTAAAAACACCATAAACGCTGAAGTAAACGGTCAATAAATTGGCTGCGCAAATGCACTAATATATCAATATCTGTTTGTTGCTCAAATTGAGCCATTGACCATTGCTGAAACTCATCAAGTTGCTGTTTAAGGTAGCTAACATTTATCTGATCATCACTAAAATCAAGGGGAGAGACAGGGTAAGATAAGTGCGTTTGATTCATAGTAACAACATTAAAATAGAGAAAATATTAAACAATATCCTTACCCGATTTCACGTTGCTGTCAAGCAACAGTTTGTTATCATTAACAATGCCGTTGATTAACGCACCTTATTTAAATTATTTAGAGGCCACTCCATAGCATAGAGATTTAACTCGAATGCCAGCGCTTGCTTTTTTATATTGATACAATTTGGTGCTTCATCATGGTTTTCTAGTTTACTCCCTTCTGTTTTTATAATAGCGAATTGCTACTTTTGAGTTGCAATAGTTTAAGGGAGAGCTACATCATTGTCCCTGTGATGAGCAATATCATGGATATTATTTGGTATCAATTCCATTCGTTTCTTTTATCTTAATTTCCTACAATTGATGCTATCAAATTAGTGTTGATTTAACTCTAGCAATAGCAAATTAACAATATTTCTAAAAGTTTGCTGATCACATCATGATGGAGGATGAAATGGGAAATGAATCTAACGACCAAATGTTTTTTCAAGATTTGATTCTTTTAGATAAAGACTTTCAAGATACAAATCAATTTTTCGATTTTACTTTTCCTATTTTAAAAAGTGGTGGTTATGTAAATCATTCCTTTTTAGATGCAATTAAACAAAGAGAGTCTTCATTTCCTACCGCATTACCAACTGAGCCTTATGTGGTTGCGATGCCGCATACTGATGTCGAACATGTTATTAGACCGTTTATCTTTTTTACTCGAGCCAAAGAAACCATTCCATGGCGTGAAATGGCAAATAATGACCATGTGTTAAAGGCTAACTTTGTGTTTTTGCTAGGGTTTAATCAAAAGGATGGGCATATTGATTTATTGCAAAAATTGATGTCCTGCTTTGTGAATTCGCGTTTTTTAGAAGAACTTTATCACGCAAAAACTGAACATGAAATTTTTACACTATTGACATCCAATATCAATTTATAAGGAGGCATTATGAAAAAAGTTATTGTTGCATGTGGCAGCGGAGTGGCCACATCACAAACCGTCGCCAGCAAGGTTACTCGTTTATTAAAAGAACGGAATCTTGATGAGATAAAAGTAGAAGTTGTAGATCTGAAATCTGTCGATACTCACATTAAAAATAGTGCTGCTTATATAGCGATAACTAAAATTGAAAAACAGTACCCTATTCCTGTCATCAATGGTATTGCGTTTCTAACAGGAATAAATATGGAAGCGGAGCTACAAAAAATTATTGATGCCTGTAAATAGGAGTACAAATATGGAATTTTTAGGAACAATTATAAATTATATTTTGAATTTAGGTGCACCAGTTTTTGTACCATTCATTATGCTCATTGCGGGTTTAATTGTACGCATGAAATTTAGAGATGGTGCTTCGGCTGCCATTACGCTAGGTGTAGCATTTGTTGGTATGAGTATGTTGATTGGTTTTATGGTGGGAGCTATTGGCTTAGCTGCGCAAACTATGATGGAGCGAACAGGAATTGAATTGAGTATTATCGATGGCGGTTGGACAACTATGGCGAATGTATCTTGGGCTTGGCCATATGCTTTTCTTATGTTTCCTTTGCAAGTGGGGGTCAATATTTTAATGTTGGTATTAAAAAAGACTGATACCTTTAACGCAGACTTATGGAATGTGTGGGGAAAAATTTTTACCGCATTTATTGTGGTTGCCGTCGCTACCCCAATTTTAGGTGCTGTTGCGGCTTTGCCTCTTGCCTTTGTTATTGCTACTTTGCAGATCATATTAGAGCTTAATTCGGGGGATATTAACCAACATCGAATTGAAAAACTCACAGGTATTCCGGGGGTTACTTGTACTCATAGAATGTTGTTTTTCAGTGCGATTTATTATCCTTTTGATCTTCTTCTTCGCAAAATACCTATTTTAAATAAACCAATGGACGCAGCAACATTACGTTCCAAAATTGGTATATTTGCTGAAAATCATGTGATTGGTTTTTTATTAGGTGTGATTTTCGGGATCATTGCTGGTTATGATGTTGCCGCTATCTTAATGCTAGGTGTACAAGCCGCTACTGCGCTTATGTTATTCCCAATGATCTCTAAGTTATTTATGCAGGCATTATCGCCAATTTCTGAAGCAATTAGTGATTATATGAATAAACGATTTGCTGGGCGTAAATTATTTGTGGGTTTGGACTGGCCATTTATGGGTGGTTCGAGCGAGATTTGGTTTACAGTAATTGTTGCTATTCCTTTTACCTTAATTTGGGCTGTTATTTTACCAGGTAACAAACTTCTCCCTTTTGCTGGCATTATCAATTTGGCTCTTATTGTTCCTGCATATATTTTAACTAAAGGAAACACATTAAGAATGGTGATTTTAGCCATTATTGGTGTGCCATTTTTCTTATTTGTTGGAACTCAATTTGCACCGATTATTACCGATTTAGGATTAACAACTAAGGCTATTGATATTCCAGACCATCAGTTAATTTCAAATAGTTCTATCGATGCACCTATTTTTACTTATGCATTTTCATTTATTTGGCAATGCATGCAAGGCTATTTTGTACCGTTGTTTTTCGCTATTTATTGGTGTACGGGATATTTCTTTTATGCTCGTGAACTGCGTAAAGAGACCATGCAGGATATAGCGGAAAAAAATAATGAATAAATGAGTTATAAAGTATTCGTTGAACATCTTTTGCCGTAAATCTGATGGTAATGTTAATTACCATCAGACAACGAACAATAAGGTAATTATTATATGGTTGTCGATAAGCGAATTCATGCTGTTTTAAAAGCATTAATTCATAATCCAAATATGAGTGGCGTTGAGCTTCAATCTGAATTTGGGTTAACTCGTAAACAGCTTAGTTATACCATTAAGAAAATTAATGACTTTCTTGAATCATCTAATCTTGAATTAATTAAACGATTTAAAACAGGTAAGTTTAGTGTTCCTAAATTAGTGATCGAAACCTTTAGGGATGAGCCTGTATCGCTTGCTATTGGACGTTATATTTATTCTGAAGATGAACGAGTTCATTTACTACTCTTTTTTCTGTTAATTAGAACGGAAAGGATGTCGTTAATACATCTTTCTTCTTCGCTTACTGTCAGTCAAAACACCGTTATCAATGATATCAAAAAAGTACAAGCAATGATTGTTCAATATCATTTACAAATCAACTATGACCGCGAGAATGGTTATCGTATTATCGGTAATGAAATTGACAAACGTTATTTGTTGCTAAAATTAATTCGTCGAATTATTAGTATGCCAATAGCTGACAAAATTTTTAGAGAAAATGAGATTATTACCCAAGGTCGTTTAGAACAAGTAGGGCAGGTTTTTTGTGAAATAGAAAAAAAATTAAAAATTGTTTTTACTGATGAACAGTTGCAAGAGCTGACTTACTTTATTTGTTTTATGTTACAGCGCATAGAAACCGATAAAAAAATTGAGCATTTGCCTGAAAATTATACTGAAGTTGCAAATGGTCGTGATTTTCAATTATTGAAAAAGCTCATTGAAAAATTTGGTATCACTGATCTTAATGAGCAAATTTTTTTAATGGTATTAGTACAAAGCTCTAATATACAAACGCTATCCGATAAATATTTCCATTTAGATGCGGTGCTATTAGAAAGTGTCGTTGAGGTTATTGCTAATTTTGAACAGATTAGTTGTATCACCTTTAAAGATAAGAGCGAACTGATTGAACGTATTTATCAGCATTGGAAACCAGCTTATTATCGTATTCGATATCATATTTCTAATATCAACAGTGTATATGACATCGTATTGCAAGAATTTGGTCACTTACATGAAATGGTACGAAAAGCAATTTCCCCTTTTGAAAAAATATTGCATTGTAATATGCCAGATGAAGAAGTCGCTTTTATTACGGTACTATTGGGCGGTTGGTTAACTCGAGAAGGTTTGATTAATCGAATTAAAACAAAGAAGATCGCTATTTTTGTTTGTGAAAATAGTGCAACTGTCTCAACTTATCTTTACCTGACTTTACAAGTATTGCTGCCAGAATTACATTTTTCTGATGCCATGTCTAAACGTGAGTTTGAAAAATATCATCACTATTACGATATTGTTTTTTCTACCTCACATTTATCTACCGATAAATTATTATTTATTGTTAATCCTTCACTGAATAATTTTCATAAAAATGCTTTTCGTCATCAAGTGATTGGTACTTTACAAGGTATTGATCCTAGCATTATTCAAATTGATGAGCTGATGTTAATTATTGAAAAATATAGCAATATCAAAGATCAAAAAGCGCTGCAAAAGGAGTTAACTGCATATCTTTATAACGACGAAATGAATGATAACCCCGTATTAATAACACAACAAGAAATTCCTTCATTAGCCGACTTAATGCAAAAAGAACATATCAACATTATAGAAAAAGTGAATATAGCATGGGAGGATGCATTGGCATTAGCCGCCCAACCATTGTTACACAACCAATCCATAGAAAGTTGTTATCTTGAAAGAATGGTTAACAAAATCCAACTTGAACAACCTTATATTATGCTGGTCGATGGGTTAATTATTGCCCATGCTGGTATTGATGATGGTGTAAATAAAGTCGCTATGTCTTTACTTAAGCTATCAGAAAGAATCACTATTTGTGGTTATATGCAAGCTGATTTAATTGTTGTTTTAGCAACAAATAATCCACAAAAACACCTTAAAGCACTTGCCCAATTAAATGAATTACTAGAATTTCACGAAGGCGCAACTCGCATACGAAATGCCAAAAATAGCAATGAAATTTGGGAATTGTTTGCCAATTATCAATGAATATCTTATCAAAATAGGAGCTATAAAATGCTAGAGATACAAAAACAATATGTGGTCGATATGGCTAAAAAATCGAGTGAGTGGGGGCTTTGTAAACATAAAGCAGGTAATTCTAGTGTTCGTGATAAAGATTCGGGGTATGTTCTTGTCACGCCAACAACAATTGATAAAAAGTTGTTAACAATTCGGGATATTGTTGTGATGGATCTTGATGCTAACGTTATTGAAGCAGATTCTGGATTGAGACCAACCAGTGAGTGTTTAATGCATCTTGAGATTTATAAAGCTCGTCCAGATGTTTTTGCTATTTCACACACGCATTCTATTTTTGCAACGTCATTTGCTGTATTAGCAAAACCTATTCCTGCCGTTGTTTATGAGTGTGCAATTCTTAATTTAAAAGATGGTGTGATTCCTGTTGCACCCTATGGACGACCAGGTACTCCAGACCTTTCAAATAGCGTTATAGAACCCATAAAACGAGCTGATGCCATTTTAATGGAAAAGCATGGTGCTATTGCCGTAGACAAAGACCCTTATGAAGCTGTATTAAAAGCTGCATATATTGAAGAAATGGCTGAAATTTACTATCACGCTCTACTTATTAATGGTGGCAAAGATCCCGGAGGGTTTCCTTCACAGGAGTTACAAAGCTGGGCGTATCCTTCACAAATTAAATTTAAAAAATAATTTTTAGTTTATTTATTTTAGTCAACTAATAGAAAAATAGTGAATCAGTAAAAAATTTTATTTTAAAAAATTAGATGTTGTTTGAATACTTAGACATTTTATCAATAATACTTAGAATATTCTTTTATCGATATTGCGATGATGATGTCCGCCGATGATATCGGCGGATTTATTGTTTTATTGGGTTTGGATATATTCATTCATATATTTTAAGATATACGCCATTGAAGCCGCTCCCGGATCCATGTGACCAATTGCGCGTTCGCCTAAATTTTTAGTTCGTCCAAATACAGCGATCATCTGTTTCGTTTTTTCTGCGCCTTCCATAGCAGATTGTGCTATTTTAGGGAGCGCATCGATTAACTTCGAAGATGTTAATTGACTTGCGGTTGTTGCACTAGCGGCTAAGGCATCAACCATAGTCTTATCCCCTGGTTTGGCTTTTCCGCGTTGATAGACTGCCTGCCAACCTTCGTTAAGGAGCTTTGATAATGTATCAGAATCAAACTCTGTTACGCCTGTAATACTTTTTCCGCCCGCTCTAAATAAAGTACCAAAAATAGCACCAGAAGCTCCGCCCATACTTATCATTAATTTTGTACCAATTTGCGTAAAAAAATCACCTATATTAGTTGGTTGAAATTTTTCGTCTTGTAGTAGCACCATGATAGCCGTAAATCCACGTTTCATACCGATGCCGTGATCGCCATCGCCCACTAATTGATCTAAAGCGGTTAATGTTGGTTCACTTTCGATCATTTTTTGGGCGGTAAATAACATCATTTTACGAACTTGTAATAAATTCATTCTATTTTCTCCATCCTAGTGTTTGGCAAGGTAAATCATAAAGATGTTGTAATTCTTCATCTAATTTCATTAAGCTAATTGAAAAACCAGACATTTCAAGGGATGTACAAAAATGGCCAACAACGACATCGTGGCTGATTATGCCGCGTGTATCCAGCTCAATACCGACTTTACGTGTTACAATGAACAGTTCGGCGTTACTCAGTGCGCCTAAATTATTAATTAATACACACACGCGGTCGCCTTTTTTAAACGGTAAATCATCACACAGGCTGTCTATCATCTCTTTAACAACTTCATCAGATGATGTTATAGCTTGTCGACGCAATCCAGCTTCACCATGAATACCAATACCAATTTCAATTTCGTTATCATCTAATTCAAAATTGAAATGATTTGATTGAGGTAATGCACATCCATCTAGGGCGACACCTATGGTACGCACATTGTTGTTTGCTTTTGATACAACTTGGTAGAGATTTTCAAGGTCGTATTTTTCAAATTGTGCGGCAGCCCCCGCAATTTTGTATAAAAACATAATACCAGCAACGCCACGGCGATCAGAAATCTTAGATAATGGTGCCGAGGCAATATCATCTGTTGCTCGAATCGTTTTGATGACAACATTTTCTTCTTCTAATATTTCGGCTGCAATATCAAAATTCATTCCGTCACCAGAATAGTTGCCAAACAAAAATAGTACGCCTTTTCCTTTTTCTATAGCTTTGGTTACTTCAATAATTTGATCTGGAGATGGCGATGTGAAAACTTCGCCAATTGCACAGCCATCAATTCCGCCTTTACCAATAAATCCTGCAAAGGTTGGTTCGTGACCACTACCACCACCTGAGACAATAACTACTTGATCGCTGGCAATATGGTTACCATAAACGGCACAATGCTCAGAAATTGCAGTTAATCTACCCTGATAGGCATAGATCAATCCCTGCATGACTTCTTGTCTGATATTATTGGGATCATTAAGTAGTTTTTTAGGTTTGCGCATTCTTTATTTCCTCTTTAATTATAGTTAACAACGTTTTATTGTAGGGAAAATTAATAACTCAAACGAATACAATTAATGACAAATAATATCCTACTTATTGCGCATCATCGGGATGATTTAGTTGATCTTTATGAGAGCTAGAAATTTAGTTTTTTATTCTTGAAAAGGTATAGTATCACTAATACTTATTAATAACTTGTTTATAAAATAATATTGCAGTTATAATTTGTGAAAAAGTTTCAGGAGAGTAGGTGTTTGAGTATAAGCACCATTAATCATTGTCTATGAATACAGAATCTTATCTTCAACGTTTTAGTGGTGTTGCAAGGCTTTATGGTCAGTCGGCTTTGCAACGCTTTTCGCAAGCGCATATTTGTGTAATTGGCATTGGCGGTGTGGGATCTTGGGTTGCAGAAGCGCTTGCGCGTAGCGGAATTGGTCAAATTACCTTAATTGATATGGATGATGTATGCGTGACAAATACTAATCGTCAAATTCATGCCTTAAAATCTAATATAGGTAAAGCTAAAACTTCAGTGATGGCAGAGCGTATTTTACAAATTAATCCTGAATGTGTGGTGAATGAAATTGATGATTTTATTAATATAGATAATGTCGGCGAATATTTGGGAACAAAGCAATCACCACGGTATAACTATATTATCGATGCAATTGATAGTGTAAATGATAAAGCAGCGGTACTTGCATATTGTAAGCGACAAAAATTAAAAGTAATTACCATTGGCGGGGCTGGTGGGCAAAAAGATCCAACACAAATTAAAATTGCTGATTTAGCCAAAACTATTCAAGATCCATTAGCAGCGAAATTACGTGAAAAGCTAAAGCATAATTATAAATTAAATAAAGATAGTAAAGGCAAATATGCTATTCCTTGTGTATTTTCAACCGAACAATTAACGTATCCAGCTAAAAACGGGCAGATATGTTTTACAAAAAGTGATGCTGAAGGACCTAAAAAAATGGACTGTGAATCGGGGTTTGGAGCAATTACAACAGTTACTGCTACCTTTGGTTTTGTGGCCGTTAGTTATGTGTTAAATAAATTGTGTAACGTATAACTTTTTAGAACTAATCACTTTTTTCTTCATCACAAATCGTATTAAAAGATAACTACTTATTTATTACAAGTAGTTACCCTTTTGTTTACTGCCTAATGACTTCTTTTCTTTTTCAGTAGCTCAAAGCATAAATCAATTAGTTACTTTTATTAACATGCTTTTTTTATGCAATATATTATTGTATAAAGTAAAAATCTGATTTACGATAACGTCAATTTCGTTTTGTTATTATGCTTAAGCATTAAATAGTTTCATGGAAGACGCCAAACGATCCCGATTTATTTTTTAATTTCAAGGAGAAATCTATGGCAGTAACTAATATGAATGAGTTAAATGAGTTAATGGCTCGAGTCAAAAAAGCACAGGAGACTTATTCAACTTATACTCAAGAGCAAGTTGACAAAATCTTTGTGGCAGCAGCAACCGCCGCTGCCGCTGCACGTATCCCTCTTGCACAGCAAGCTGTTGCTGAGTCAGGAATGGGAATTGTTGAAGATAAAGTCATAAAAAATCTTTTTGCTGCTGAGTATATTTTAAATAAATATCGTCACGATAAGACATGTGGCGTCGTGGCAGAGAATGAACCATTTGGTACTATTACTATAGCAGAACCACTTGGTATTATTTGTGGAATTGTTCCTACCACTAATCCAACTTCTACCGCAATTTTCAAATCTCTAATTAGTCTAAAAACACGTAACGCAATTGTCTTCTCTCCACATCCTAGAGCCAAAAAATCAACGATTGAAGCTGCTCGAATTGTGTTAGATGCGGCAATAAAAGCCGGTGCACCAAAAGATATTATTGGTTGGATTGATGAACCATCTATCGAATTATCAAATGCATTAATGCATCACGATAATGTGGCAGCTATTTTAGCAACGGGCGGACCGGGTATGGTTAAAGCAGCTTATAGTTCTGGTAAACCAGCATTAGGTGTTGGAGCCGGTAATACACCTGTTGTTATTGATGAAACAGCTGATTTAAAACGTGCTGTGGCTTCTGTACTTATGTCTAAAACCTTTGATAATGGTATGATTTGTGCTTCAGAACAAGCTATTGTGGTTGTTGATTCTGTGTATGATGAAGTGCGCCGTTTATTAACCCAATATGGCGCATATGTTTTAAATGCTAAAGAAACGAAAGCAGTGCAAGGCATCATTTTAAACGATAAAGGTGCATTAAATGCCAATATTGTTGGTCAACCAGCAACAAAAATTGCTGAAATGGCTGGTTTTAAAGTGCCTGCAGGTTCAAAAGTCCTTGTTGGTGAAGTGAGTAAAGTCGATTTATCTGAACCATTTGCCCATGAAAAACTTTCGCCAACGCTAGCCATGTTTAAAGCGAAAGATTTTACTGAAGCGGTAGATAAAGCGGAAAAATTAGTTGAAATGGGGGGAATGGGGCATACTTCTGTTCTTTACACTGATCAAGATAGCAACCGTGAACGTATTGCTTATTTTGGTAGTAAAATGAAAACTTGCCGTATTTTAATTAATCAACCAGCGGCTCATGGTGGTATTGGTGATTTGTATAATTTTGATTTAGCGCCATCTTTAACTTTAGGATGTGGCTCTTGGGGTGGAAACTCGGTATCTGAAAATGTTGGACCGAAGCACTTAATCAATAAGAAAACAATCGCTAAGAGAGCAGAAAATATGTTGTGGCATAAATTACCAAGTTCTATCTATTTTAAACGTGGCTCACTACCTATAGCTTTAAATGAAGTAGTTGAGCAAGGTGCAAAACGTGTATTTTTGGTAACAGATAAATTTTTATTTAATAACGGCTACTCAAAACAAATCACTGACCAATTAGAAGCGCAAGGTGTTATTTGCGAAACTTTCTTTGATGTTGAAGCAGATCCTACATTAAGTGTTGTCCGTAAAGGTACCGACTCAATGCAAGCATTCCAACCGGATACAATTATCGCTTTAGGTGGTGGTTCACCAATGGATGCGGCTAAAATCATGTGGGTTTTATATGAGCATCCTGAAACCAAATTCGAAGAATTAGCATTGCGCTTTATGGATATCCGTAAACGTGCTTGCCACTTCCCAAATATGGGTCAAAAAGCAAAATTAATTTGTGTAACAACGACATCAGGTACGGGTTCTGAAGTGACACCATTTGCAGTTGTTACCGATGATGCAACGGGGCAAAAATATCCATTAGCCGATTATGCAATTACGCCACACATGGCTATTGTTGATGCTAATTTAGTGATGAATATGCCTCGCTCGCTTTGTGCTGCTGGTGGTTATGATGCCGTAACGCATGCATTAGAGGCTTATGTATCAGTCATGGCTAGTGAGTTTTCTGATGGACAAGCATTACAAGCTCTAAGCATACTTAAAACTTATCTACCTACAAGTTATCGGGAAGGTGCTAAAAATCCTGTTGCCCGAGAAAAAGTACATAGTGCAGCGACATTAGCAGGGGTTGCTTTTGCTCAGGCATTCCTTGGTGTTTGTCACTCAATGGCGCATAAAATTGGTGCTGCTTTCCATATTCCACATGGTGTGGCAAATGCGATGTTAATTAGTAATGTGGTGCGTTTTAATGCAACTGACAAACCAACTAAGCAAGGCACATTTAGCCAATACGGTTATCCAAAAGCAATTATCCGCTATGCAGAAGTTGCTGATCATTTAGGTTTAACCGCAGCTACTGATAAAGATGAGAAGAAAGTCGAGAAATTAATTGGTTGGTTAGATCAACTTAGAAAAGATCTTGATATCCCATTTTCTATCAAAGAATTTGGTGTGGATGAAAAAACTTTCTTGGCTCAAGTCGATCAATTAGCGGTTGATGCCTTTGATGACCAATGTACAGGCGCTAATCCTCGTTATCCTTTAATTGCAGAGTTAAAACAAATTCTGCTTGATACCTATTATGGTCGTGCATATCAGGACAAAGGGGACATTAGTGAGGATGTTGCTGTACATACCGCAGCAAAAGGTGTTGAGACCCCTAAGAAAAAAGTTGCTAAAAAGAAATAATATAAATTAATTTTTTGATTAAAAAAAGGTCTGAAATAGCTTATGTTTCAGGCCTTTTTTATGTTTTTGATTTTTTTTTAAGCAAACAAAATAAAATTTGTTTTTTTTGCTTGCAAGGTTAAATATTCTAGTCCATAATGCGCAGCACTTAGGCCGGCTTAGCTCAGTAGGTAGAGCAACTGACTTGTAATCAGTAGGTCGCCAGTTCGATTCCGGCAGCCGGCACCATTTTCCTAAGTAGACAAATTTATAAAGATTCGGGGTGGGGTTCCCGAGCGGCCAAAGGGAGCAGACTGTAAATCTGCCGTGTCACACTTCGAAGGTTCGAATCCTTCCCCCACCACCATCATCTAATATTAGCAATAGCTAATTGAAGCATTTAGGTAGCCGAGTTTGAACATGCGGGCATCGTATAATGGCTATTACCTCAGCCTTCCAAGCTGATGATGCGGGTTCGATTCCCGCTGCCCGCTCCAATTGCTGATATAGCTCAGTTGGTAGAGCGCACCCTTGGTAAGGGTGAGGTCGGCAGTTCAAATCTGCCTATCAGCACCATTCTTGTTAATTTCCTAAACTTCTAAAAATATCGAATTTGCCTGCTTTAATGCTTGTCACTAGATAGCTTTATCTGTTATCATTCAGAGCTAATTTTAAGTTAGTATTATGTTGATATTAAATATGATACTTGGTTAATGTGGTGAATCACCACCGATTTGTATTACATTTGAGGGACAATCGATGTCTAAAGAAAAATTTGAACGTACAAAACCCCACGTTAACGTTGGTACAATCGGCCACGTTGACCACGGTAAAACAACTTTAACTGCGGCAATTACTTCTGTACTTGCTAAAAAATACGGCGGTCAAGCTCGTGCATTCGATCAAATCGATAACGCACCAGAAGAAAAAGCACGTGGTATCACCATCAACACTTCACACGTTGAATATGACACACCAACTCGTCACTACGCACACGTAGACTGCC
>NZ_JBXSQJ010000025.1:0-42107 GCF_057063585.1 Gilliamella sp. X-60
CCCGTTTTCTGTCGCGATTCGGGTTATATTACCTACCTTATCATAGCTATATTGGCGATTTAATAATGTTTTGCGATTCGCCGTTAACCCTATCAGTAAGGGGCGCTGTAATGAATCATACTGCTTAGTTTGCGTTGCATTAGGATAAGTCACTTTAGATGGCATAAACCAGCGGTAATCACTCCAGTTAATCACCTCGCCATTAGCCAGTGTTGCCTGTTTTAGCTGATTTTTATCATATCCATAGGTTACTTTTGTATTATCTGGATAGCTGATGGAAGCTAAATTATCCTCTTTATCATAAGCGTACTGCAAAGTCTTAGTAATACTATTTGCACCTGTGCCATAAGTAATCGTTTCTTGAGTTACTCGACCAAGTTTATCGCGCTGATAAACAAAGTGGGAATGGGTATCACCATTTTGTAGTATATCAATTAATTGATTAGCCTGATTATAGCTATAAGCGACAACCTGACTTGGGGTTGATTGGTCTTTTTCAATATAACTTTGTTTTACCAGATTTCCTGCCGCATCGTATTGGTATTGAATACGGTTGCCATTCGTTTGTCTTTGCTCGATTAATTGATTTGCTTGGTTATAGCTATACTCAACCTCATTCCCTAATGACTTGGTTTCTTTAATAAGATTATTATTTTTGTCATATTCAAACGTATATTGGTTATCATTTGCATCAGTGATTTGTGTTATATTACCTAATAAATCTGGAAGATAACGGGTTTCATGACCTAAAGCATCAATCGATTTTACAACTTGCCCTAAGGCATTATATTCTGTTTGTGAGGACCGATTCGCTGCATCAATAACACTGGTCATTAAGCCTAATTGTTCGTAAATACGATGAGTGGTTAATGTAGTATTCGTATCTAGTTGCTGATTAATCTCAGTGACTTTATCTAAAGCATTATAATTATATGTCTCAGTAAAGGTTGGATAAATAACTTTAGCTAATAAACCCGCTAAATTAGAACCTTTTTCACCATATTCATAAGTTAAGATATTCCCTGCAACATCTACTTCCTGTATGAGTTTATCATCAGTATTATACGTTTGTTGAGTGACTAACCCCGTTGGGCTAATGGTTTTGATTAGGCGATATAAGTTATCATACTGGTAAGTAGTGGTTTGATTGAGCGCATCAACGACTTTTGTTTCATAACCGTTCTGATTAAAGCTGTAACTATATTGGGTCTTATTACCCAACGCATCGACAACTTTGATTAATCGCCCCATTCCATCGTTCGACAAAGATACACTATGATTAAGTGGATCAATAGATTCTGTAAGATAACCCGCTAAATTGTAGTTAAACTGCCATAGTTGTTGTAGTGGGTTTTTTACTGTTTTTACTTGTCCCTGAATATTATGAGTGTATTGTGATTGATAGCCATTACCATCCGTATATGTCGCTATATTGCCATAACGGTCAAAAGTCCGCTGTAAATTAATAGTTTTACTACCGCCATTAGTGGTTGCGGAAATTTGTTGTCCATAGGAGTCATAATTAAAGCTTATAATGCGTTGTTCGGGTTTACCTGCCACATATACAACTTTAACAGGATGATTAAAAGCATCGTACTCAAGACTAATTACATCGCCTTTAGTATTTGTGATTTTTATTGGATTATTGGCTTTATTGTATTCATAAAGCTCTGTGGCGCCATTAGGATAAGTAATTTTTATTGGATAGTCGGATTGATTATATTGCACGGTTGTCGTTAATCCACGTTGATTAGTATACTTAACAGAATGATTAGCTTTGTCGCGTTGATAGGATTCAGTAATACTATCATTTACTGTTTTAGTAATAACACGACCTTTGGCATCAAATACGGTAACTGTTTTTTTGCCTATTGGATCATTAACAGTAATAGTATATTGCTTATTAACGCGATTATATTGGCTATTAAAAGTTGTGACCGCACCGGTTTTGTTAGTGATTTTACCTACTTGGGCCAATTTTGTATCGCGATTATCAGAACCTGTTGTAACAACTGTTTTTTTTGAAATAACCCCACCTTCTTTACCACTTATCATAGCGGTTTTTGGTGCAGGAGTTGATACGGTATAATCAATTTTAGTTACACCACCATCTGGCTCAGCTTTTTGGTTTAGTTGTCCATTTGCATCGTACCCATAATGCCATACATGACCAAGAACATCCGTGACCTTGACCAGTTTATTTCCTGACCATTCATAACTTACAACTCGCCCCTCACGATCACTGACTTTGATAAGACGTTCCTGATTATCATAAGCAAAACTATATACCTGTTCATCAAAATGATCTTTAATAGCAATGCAACGACCTTCTTTATCTAATGTAAAACTAACTTTTACATTATTAGCATCACCATATTCTAAAATGCGTCCTTTATCATCAAAATTAATCCAATTTCCTTGTTGATCGAACCAATGCCACCCACTATCTGTTTTCTTAATAGATACGTGTTCGTAGGTGTATAATTGTTCCTCACCAGTACGTTGATACATGGTACCAGCACGATCAATGGTTTTCACACTATTATCTAACGGATCAAGAATAAAGCGTAAATTAGCCCAAGCTGGATTTATATACCAACGACCATTAACCCAAGTTCGATTAAGTTTAACTTCACCACCAAGTACTTTGACCCGTAGGTCAATCGTACTTTCAGTATATTCGGTATTTGGTAATTTAACACTGGCGTCACTTATACCAGATATTTTTTGTATATCACCATTATAAAGTTGTGCACACGCTATTTTAGGTAATGAGACAATCATTATTGTCATCACCATAAAGATTGCTATATACCTGTTTATATTTTTAATTATCATGTTGCGATCCTTTGTGTTATTTGACACTTTAATTTTCATTTTTAAATTACCTAGCACCGCTTGCCGTACCGGCACTCGCACAATTAGCTTCTGGAGCACAACCAGGGGCTATTGGCATGGCAAAAGGAGAGCCTAAAGTACCACCAAAATGAATACCTTTACTCCAGTCCCAATTAAAATCTGCTAATGAACATTGCCCTACATATTGATAAAAATAACCACCGCTATTACCTTTAGATATATCACCATTAGCGCATATACTTTCATGTAGCTCTAAATAAGGAGCTAAATAACAGCTACTAACCGCATTTTTACTTTTAAATAACATTGTTTCAATCGTTGCTTCTGGTTTAACGCTTTGAGCTTGGTTCGAATCAAGAGCTGTGACTCGATAAGCAATAACTCTTTTTTCCTTAGGCAAGAGACTATTAGGTATTTCTCCAAAAAATTCATACTTAAATTTATTATCAGTTTTAGGTAAATTTAATACCACATTTTTAGCCTCTATCAGACCATAGTTAGTAATAGTGAGCTCACCCACTTTTTCCTCACCAATTTGTAAACCCGCTAAATTAATAGACATAGGTTCTATCAAAACAACAGGTGCTGGTACTAAAGTATTGAAAGTTGCATTTAACTCAATATCATAAATATCTTTAATTGCTGTTTCTGTTGTACCAAATTCAATATTGATGTTTTGGTACTCTAAAAAAATATGTTCATTAATAGTAGTATTAGGGCGAATAACAATGCGACCTGATACATCCGTATGGTTTGGTGCACTCACACGATAGCGATAAACTCCTGTGGGGATATTTTCTAATAAGGCGATCCCCTGTTCATTAGAGATAATGCTATATTGTTGAGTGAGCACAGCTTCATTTTGCAATTTAATCGTCGCACCTTTTACGCCTGCAATAGGATTACCTTGTTTATCCAATGTTGCTGTATAGATATCAGCAATATCAAATTGTGCATTACCCAGACCGCTTTGCGTCACTGAGATACTGACGGGAATTGATCCTAATATATTGTTATTCTGTGCTATTTTAAGATTAAAACGATAAACACCATCACTTACCTTGTTATCTGGTTGAGCAACAATTTGTAAAGGCAGTTGTTCATCAACAGCAATTGATTCAATTGTTTTATCAGTAGCAATAAATATCCAGTTTGGTGCTGGATTACCACTTTCATCAAGAAGTTCAATTTGAACATTTTCTGCTTTAGCCAATCCTTTATTGCCTAAATGAATATTGGCACTTACCATTGTTCCCTGTTGTAGACCCGTTTGAATATAATTTGGAATAGCATAAAGGGTTGGCATTGCTTGTCCTAACTGATAATCAATTTTCAATTTACCTCGTATTAAATCATTTGATTCATCAGCTAAAGCGACAAGATAAATACTTCCCGTTTCGGTTGCTGTATCATCAGCAATGAAATTAATCATGGTTAATTCAGTTTCACCACTATTTATATCAATTGGTTCAGATTTTATTTGTATCCCTTTTGGCAAAATACCATCCGGCTGATTATCTGCAGTTAAAACCCAACGTAAATTTTTAGCAGTAATATTCGCTTTAGCTACCATATTTATAGGCATTACAATGTTACGTACCGCTTTTAGATGATAATTTTGGTAATTAAAGGCGATACGATTAATTTCAAAACTAGCTTGTGAAGTTATAGTTAGTTCATCTGGATGAATAATAGCTACTTGGTATATACCTGCATCATTTTCTTGAGGCATAAAAGTATAAGAGAAATTTCCTTTATCATCAGTTGCAATGGCAATCTTCCGCTCAAAGCCATTAATTTTTAATACCAACTTAACTGGTGCATTAGCAACAACAGTATTATCCTTCCGATAAATCGCCTGCCCTGTAATTGTAATAGGTTGTAATCCATAGCTAACTTTTGGATTGATATTGGTAACTTTCCCTGTATAAGCTGTCGGTGGTGGGGCAGGAGGTTCCATTTTAACCATTACCTCACGTTCAATTGTAGCAACTTTACCACTCGAATTAATCGCTTTAACGGTTAATTTATGTTTACCATTATTTTGTTGTGTTAATGGCCAATGAACTTGATAAGGAGATTTGGTCAAAGTTGAAAATAATTGGTCATCAAGGTAAACTTCGACTTTATCAATTCCTAATTCATCTGTTGCAGATATCTGGATATCCATAGGAGCAAAAATCGCTTGATTATCTGCTGGTGTTATAATTGTTGCCTTTGGTGTCGGTAGTTTAAAACTAACTGAAACAGGTTTACTGTGTTCACTTATACCAAAATCATTATTAAGTACCGCCGTTAATTGATAATTTCCCTCTGCCTTAAGATCAACAACTTTATAAAAATAACCATTTTGATCAACTGTAACTGGATCATTAACCATTATTCCATTCAAATATAGCTGTACTTTTCCAGTTTCCTCAGCTTTACCTTGAACCTCTAAATTTGATATTTTAACCGTTGAATTAGAGACTGGTTGAATTAATATTGGCGCTGTAATACCAATAGCTAAAGGCTCTGTATAACCTGATTCATTACCAGCTTTATCAGTTACATTTAAACGTGCATATAATATTTCATTATCTTTAACTGGTAAATTCGGAATTTGGTAGCTATTTGCATCAATTTGGATATCTTGATCAATGAGCGGTGTATCAAAACTTGGGTTAGTTGCTATTTGTAAATGTCCCGATTTAACACCACTTAAATTATCATAAGTTGTAAAAATTACTTTCACTGTATCACTATTAATACGATTAAATTGTTTGAGCTTAACCACTGGTTTAATCGTGTCGATAGTCACTAAAGTTGAAAGAGGAGACCACATTTCCCATGTTCTACCATTATTAATACTTCCTCTGATACGAGCTCGATAAGATTGACCATTTTGCAAACCATTAACAAATGTAAATTGCCCTATATCACCGACTACTTCGCTATAAACTGTATTACCAGATGGATCTTGAATATCAATTTCATAACTATTGAGTGTACTAATTTTTTGCCATGACCAACTCGGCGCTTGATGGCTATAACGGTTAACTGGTATTGGTGCATCTAACGTTAATCCTGATATGTCAAAAAAATTATAAGGTGCATTTTGATCAACAATATACTTACTAAAATCACTATTTGGTGTAAATAAAATGGCTTGTTCTGATTTAACAACATCTGCAGTATTACAACCTATTTGTGCATAATTTGATGCGCCTTGGATACCGATTGTAGCACTGCTACCTTTGCTACGTTCGCCTATCAAATAACGATATTGATACTTAATTTGATTAGAGTTTTCATAAAGAATAGCCTGAAATGTTCCCATTGGAAGATTAGTACTAAAGTAATACTGGTTAGTCCATTGAACAATTAACCTCCGATTAGGTGCCTCTCCCTGAGTTTCATACTGAATAGTCCCTGTTGGCTGACCTGAAACATTGGTTCTTAAATCATCCCAAAACACATAAAGTGTATTTTTAAAATAAGGAAGACAAAAATTATGGTAGCTCCTAGTTGGGTCAGTAAATTGAATCAAACCATTAGTTGTGACATAAAATTGATCAAAATTGCTACCATAATAGTTAAAGCTAAATCCTATTGGGAAAGGACCTGCATATCTATCGTCACCATATAATCCAGTATTTGTAGCAGCATAACTAGAATGATAAACGAATACAGACAAAGCAAAGAAAAGGATTACATATTTATTTTTTTGTTTTATCGATCGTCTTTTTGAGGGCCTTATATTTAATTTTAAAGATAGACTTTTCCATCGTTTATAAACTTTCATTTTTTGCTCCATTAGAGTTAAAAATTCTTATTAAATTATATCGTTATCCTGCAAGGCTTGGACAAACTCTTGCCTGCGTTATTAACCAAGTTTGCCTGTTGCTTCACATAGTGTTGATAACTAGCTAAACCGCCTTCTAACCAAACAACTTCGCTTGACTCAGGAATCGTTAATTTGCGTTTTAATAATTGGGTGATATTCTCATTAGGGGTTATTAACACATATTGTATAAAGGTATCATTGTTAATAGTTTTATTTTTTAAAAAATGTTTTATAGCTAGATTAGATTCTTCTGTTAAATTAAAATTTTTAATAGGCTTTTCAGGTAATGTATCAATATCTTGTGGCATTAAGCCAATCGTAATGATCTGCCAGTTAATTGTCTTACCGCCTAATAGAAATTCTTTAGGGGTTATTATATTTGATAACTGCAAATTTTGTTTTTTTAGCTTGGCCCACGTTCTAATCCCCCCTAATAAAGCAAAAAGATGTTTATAACCTTTTTGCCTTAGTGTATTGATTGTTCGATTAATCATTTGTTGTTCAAAACCTGTTCCAATTAATACTACTGTTTTATCATAAAGAAAATCCTTTTTTTCTAAATGATTCAACGGGATAGTTAAAATATCTAATTGATTATGTAAGTTAGATAAATTCGATCTAACATCTATCCATACTACATCATCTGATAAATTACGCGCCTGTTCAATGGTTAACCAAAACGTCTTATCTAATGATTCTTTATGTTGGTTAATAGGCCAATGAGTAAAAAGATCTCTATAATTTTGGACATCTTCTTGACAATCATTAATTTCATTTGCAGAAATCTGACAACAAAAAGACAGCACAATACAAGAAAATAATAATCTACATAGCAAATTAGAATAAAAAACAGACATTTTTAAACTTCTTTTCAAGTTATTTAAATAAGTTTTAATACAATTAATTTTTATTTATTATTAAGATAGAACATAAATCTTGGTATTTGTTATAAAACAAGCGGCATAAGTACAACCTATAATGTTACTAATTATTTAAGAAAAATATTAAAAACTTGAAGACCATTTTTATAATTAATCTATCAATAGTCAGAGTTAACCTATATAAGTAATGTTTTACTTATATAGGTTAAGATTGATAGGGATGGTCAAACAATTTTTATAATGGTGTTACATATACTTTGATATCTCCATCCTTAGTAGCAGACATATAGAAATTACCTGTAAATTCATTATTCTTCCCAAGAATACCTGATTTAAACGGAATAAATATATCGGATTTAAAACTATAATCTCTACTTACCCCTGCTTTACAAACCTTACTTTCCAAATCAAAATTTGCTTTTCCTGGACAATAACGACTAGTCATTGCAACGCCAGAAAACTTAACCAAATAAGGCTTATCCGCTTGGAAATTGTAATTTTTAGGTAATAATTCATTCAACGAATATCGAAAACCTTTTATAACTGATGTAGTATTGGTTAATGAATTTTCCATATCAAGAGGCACAACGATCACTTTTATCGTTTCTGTTTGTTTGGCAAGTAGATAGATACTTCCTGTGATATGACTATCTCCATGAAGGATGCCTGACTTAGAAGGGATAAAAATATCTGTTTTAAAAGCATCTTTATTAAAAGTATAATTCCTATTTAAACCCGTTTTACATTTTTTAGTATTTTGATCAAAATTATTTTTCCCTGCGCAAATACGAGAAGCTATGTTACCAATAAATTCGATCATATAAGACTTATTGGCTTCAAAATAATAGTTTTCTGGTAATAATTCATTAAGTGAATATTTGGCACCTTTTGTTACTAAAAACGTGCCTACTACTGCTTTTATTTCGTTTGTATCACTCTCATATAGGGTATAACTTCCTGTACTATTAGTATCAAATAAATTAATATAATAAGACCAAGATAAATCATCGTTACGAATTTTGGATTGCCAAATATTTTCTGCAGGTAATACCTTGCCATCAGAACGAATTACCCTATTCATCTTTTGATTGCCTAAGCTTGGATCAGCTATTTTTACATAAACTTGTCCTTCCGTTTTTGGAAAAACGAGTTTTGTTTCTTTACCAACTGTAGTGAGTGTGGCATTAAGTGATTGATCTGATAGATCTGTGTTGAACCCTTCGGATTCATATACACGAATTACATCACCATCTAATGCTAAAAAGTCTGTAATATTATCTCTATCGGGTAAATCTACTCTTACATTATGAATCAAGGTATGCGTATTTACTGTTTTTAATAAAGATGTTACTGAGCCACCTAGCGTATCAGCATGGGTAAAAGTTGCATCAAATTCCACAAATTTACCATGCAAGCTAGTCATCATATCCCAACGTCCGACTTTAGATGTGTGCCCAGCAATATCACCGAAATCTAATAATAAACTTTTGTTGACCGCATGATCTCCCAAATAGCTACCTAAAATACTGAAGTCAATCAATAAATTTTGTTTATTTTCAACAATTTTAGGTTGGGCAGAATCAATGACTGTTTTATAAGAAGTACCGTGACCTTCATTCTTAACACGTACACCTAATGTAAAAGGAATAGATGGTTCAATTTCAGGAGTAAAGGGATCATCCCCATAAACTTCGCTTGGTATAAAATAATCTAATGTTAATAACGGCTGAGGTTTAATTACAACATAATCAGGTGGCACTTCTACGCTTATTTCTTGTCCATTCAATGTATAAGTAACTTTAGCACCAATATAATATAATGTATTATCAGATTCAGCCGCACCATATGCAGGAATAATTAACCAATGAGCTTCAGCTTTAGTTTTTGCCTTTATCTCACCATCACCATTAATACTATTGACGCCAGATAATGAGTTAATGCGATAAAAAAACTTTGCATCGTTATCATTAGCATTTTGAGTTGTCACTACTTGTTGATTATTTCTATCAGTAAAAAGCAATTCTATACGTATATTTTTTAGTATCGAATCCTCTAGACCATTATTAATTATCATTCGTGCATCAAATGCTTGTCGTTCAAATGATAATTTTTGTTCTATAACTATTTTTACTTCTGCACATATCGCATCTTGAGCAAATACTAACTTGCTAGAAGTAACGCTACAGATGAAAAAAAGTATCAACATAAAGTACCGATAGTATTTTTGTCTGAATTTTAAAAGTATGTTCATTTATAATTGACCTTTTATAATATTTTTATTCTGAATGAATCCATTTATAAGCGAATTAAATAACTTTTCCTATTCTTTATAGATTGAGCTCTGAAAATCGTTTAATAAAGCTCAAGGCTTTATTTTTTATATCTATAAGCAATTAGTGAGGATAATTAAGTAAATTAATAAACTATTACTACTAATTAACTTTTGCCTAATTCTGAACCGAAATACATTGCTAGTTCACAATTTGTTATCCCTATTATCAAATGCCAATGTTATTTTCATTAATATAAAATTAATCATTAAGCATATAGATAATCAACAAAGATAATCTTATTTTAGTATGAAAAATAAGAATTATAATAATTAAAGGAAATGAAATTTGTAATAAGTTCAATTGTTAGCATTTAGATGAAATATACTTTATTTGCTCTTAGACAAAAGAATCTATAATTTTTAATGTATTATCTTTTGACGCTAAAAGTAATTTAGATCTAAAAAACTAAATTCAACTTACTTCATATCGATTTAGAGGGATTTGCCTATACTAATAAATAATGCAACAACGCTAGGCTAGGCTAGCAACGCATCGCTCTCAATGGCCAATATTAAGCTAATACTACCCAATCATTGAACTAACTGATCAAGAAAGTGATTTAATTTACTTGCCATATTGTTCGACTATTCCATTTAAAATCAATACATACTCTTTTTAATTTATGTCATTTGTTTATTTTCATATAATTATTACTTTTAGTATAAACAACGATCATGAGGCTAAAGTATAAACCATTTTGAATTAAAATTTAACCTTTTTTTTGGTTAAAATATTTGTTTGAAGAATAAATTATGTTAGCTAAACATGCTTTATCTTGCCGCTAAAAACTTGTTAAAAAAGGGATTTAGGTAAACTTACATTTTATCAATTAAAATTTTTTAATTTGTAAACGCCACCGAGGTTTTATACTGAAACGAGCAAATTTCACGAAGCTTCTTGACAAATATTTGCTGGTTTCTTAATTATTTACAATTGTATTATCAGCTTTATTAAACCCTGAAACTTCTACTTGCCAGCCTTCTTTTCGGAATTTAATAACGGTATATCAAAAAATGATCTTGAATAAGATCAATTGTTACCTTTTGTTGAACCTCTTTAAAATGAAATAACCTAATAAATCTTGCGAATGATCCTCGACCAAAAGCGGACAAAGACAACCACTATGATATAAATAAAAATTATAGGAGGGCCATATTATAGCCAAAAAATTTTGCGTCGAATACTGTACTTCACAGAGGTCGTAGTAGCAAATATTGGAATATCGATTTTAAGAGATTATTGTTACAGTACAGACTTAGGAAAATTATGAATATTATTGGAATAATATGGTAGATTAACGTTTTTTCACACACAAAAAAACATATTATTCATGACTGCTATTACTAAATACGGGAGCTAGCCGTATAGTTCTATCTGAATATATCGAAATCTATTATAATCAAGTTTGGTGATATTCTACCAATGGTCGAATATCACCAAACAAATATGAATAATGATATTACCAAAATGAACAATTTATAGAAGTGAGCACAATCCAATATTTTGCTGGGGATCAGTTCGGTATGAATTCCCCCCTATAAAAATGGTGTCATTATGTTCGCTTTTCATCGTTTTATAGAATCGTACACCAATCCCATTCGTTTAATGATCATAGGCTTTAGTGTACTTGATATCGTCTAAATCGAGATAATCTGTAAGAAAAGAATGTAAACTTTTACATAAAAAATCGACTTCTATCAACTTAATTTGATAAGATTGCTTATTGTTGTAAAGCTAACGAGACCCTGCAACAAAAATCCCTTTCTCCAACACTTTGACAAATCTGTATAGTAAGTAATATCCATTTTTAAACATCTCATGCCGTTTAATTTTTTATCAAAATCAAGTTTTATAATGCTTACAAATTTATTTGATACAAACAACAAAATTATTACATGTAATATTTACATGTAATAATTTTGTGTTAATATAAACCACATTAATGATTAAATTAAACAAAAAATCCATGAAAAAAACAAAAGAGACCAAAAGCTCTGCATTTTATCAACAACAATATAGGCAACGCTTGCGTGAACAAGGTCTAATAAAAAAAGAAGTTTGGATTTTACCTGAAAATGCAACGAAATTACTCGAAATTGAAAAACAGTTTCGTCTAGTCAGTAACACATGCTTTAACAATAAACAGGAAAACAATAAAATGAAAAAAAATGAAGTTTGGTCAATTACAGATCTTTATCAAGCTTTACATGATTCACAATTAGCTAAACAAGGTTTTGCTAGCATTGAAGTTATCGATGGTATTGATGCTTGTTTGCATATCGTTATGCATGAATATGGTGATCTACCATTATTTTTAAGTGTTTCTAATCAACAAATTATCGTTGAAGCCCTACTTTGGCCTGTTGATATTGTCAAACAACCGACTCAATTTAATGAAGAGATATTATATACTCGAAAACTATTTCCATTATCCACCATTGCGATTGAAAAAACAGGCGATGGCTCATTAAATTATATTATGTATGGGGCGTTGAGTGCATCTTCATTACTAAACGATATCATTTATGAATTAGAAACTTTATCGGATAATGTCATTAAAGCTACCGAAGCTTATGAACAACATATTAACATTAACAAATTGAATTAAAATAAATAACAAGGAGATTAACAATGGCTATCTTCAAAAAACTAGTTACAGCACTTCGTGGTGGTGTCAATGAAGCAGGCGAAACAATTATCGATGCACAAGCGCTGCGTATATTAGACCAAGAAATTCGCGATGCAGATGTTGAATTAAAACAAGCTAAAGAATCATTAGCAAACATACTTGCTCAACAAAAATTAGCAGAAAAAGAAGTTGAAAAAATTCAAGCTGAAATCACTGAGTATGAAAATTATGCCATCAAAGCATTAGAAAACAATAATGAAAAGTTAGCTTTAGAAGTGGCTGAAAAGCTTTCAGTTCTTGAAAACGAACACAAAGTTCATAAAACACAAGCAATATATTTTGCTGAAAATGTAAAAAATCTACGTCAAACAATATCACAAACAGAAATTAACATTCGTAATCTTAAACAACAAGTCGATATTGTAAAAGCCACAGAGAGTGTGCAAAAAGCCCAATCAGCTATTGCTCAACGTTATGGTAATTCAACAACAAAATTACAAACAGCTTTGGATTCTTTAGAGCGAATTAAAAAACGTCAAGAACAAACGGCTGCAACGATCGAAGCAAAAAAAGAATTATCGGTATCTGAAAATCAAGATTCACTTGATCGTAAACTTGAGGAGGCAGGTATAAAATCGAGCAATCAAAATGCCGCGACAATTTTAGCCAGATTAAAGGAAAAACAAGCGAATTGATTTTTAAGTTTTATTTTTTTAAGTTAAAATAACCGAATAAAATTATAATAATAGCTAGCTATTTATGATAACTGTTTAAAAAAATATGAGTATAAAGGAAATATAATGGAGCTTTTTTGGGGAATATTCTTTTCCTTTCCGGTTGTTATTTTTAGCGCCTTATTAACACTTTGTGTTATGTATTGGTTAATTGCTGCAATCGGTATTTTAAGTATTGATTGTTTGGATATTGCAATTAACCTAGACGATATCACAACCGATGTCCCCTCATCAACATTAGGTGGTTTATTATTAAAATTTGGTCTTAATGATGTGCCACTGACACTTGTTATCACCTTAATTTCATTATTCGGATGGTCCACAAGTTATTTTGGTTTTCGCTTGTTGATTTTACCTTTATATGATTTTATTTTGTACTATTACCTAGTCGGATTATTTATTTTTATTATTGCCCTAACCATTTCAATTTACCTTACTGCATTCGTTATAAAACCAATTCGCCCTTTATTCAAAAAACTAAGTGCAACCAATGATCATAAATCATTATTAGGACAAATTGTTGAAATACGTTCCAGCACTGTAAATAAAATCAAAGGAGAAGCAACTTATGAAGATGGTGGGGCAGGATTGATTTTACAAGTTAGATGTGATGAAACATATCAATTTAAACGTGGAGATAAAGCAATACTACTAAGATATGATACAACCAATAATTGTTACGAAATTATTAGCATTGAAGAATTTAACGGATAGTCAGATTTCATTTTTTGGAGAAAAGTAAATTATGCATATAAATACAGATACAGTAATATTTTTTCTTGTAACAGTAGGAATTATTTATTTAATTATAATGGGATTTTTCTTATTATTTAAAGCTTTTTATATTAAAGTTCCTCAAGGTACAGCACTTATCGTTAATGATATGACCTCAAAACCCAAAGTACACTTTACAGGTGCTTTAGTTTACCCAGTTATCTACAAAAAAGAATTTATGAAAATTTCATTAATTACTTTTGATGTAGAACGTCGAGGAAAAGATGGTTTAATCTGTAAAGATAATTTACGTGCAGATATCTGTGTTGCTTTTTATCTTCGAGTGAACGAAACCACTGAAGATGTATTAAAAGTAGCCAAATCAATTGGTGTAGATAGAGCATCAGATCAAAAAGCAGTTAGTTCGCTCTTTAGTGCGAAATTTTCAGAAGCCCTGAAAACTGTAGGTAAACAATTTGAATTATCAAAGTTGTTTGAGGATCGCATGAACTTCCGTGAACGTATTATTGACGTTATCGGTAAAGATCTTAATGGTTATGCGTTAGAAGATGTTGCCATCGATTATTTAGAACAAACACCAATAAAATCGCTTGATCCAGATAATATTTTTGATGCGGAAGGGATCAATAAAATCACGTCAATTACTGCTGTTCATAAAGATGAAACAAACAAACGTGAACGAGATCTTGAATTAGCATTAAAGAAAAAAGATACCGAAACCATTGAAGCAAAATTGGAGCTTGAACGTCAGCAAGCCGATGCTGAAGCACGCCAAAAACGCGAAATCGAAACAATTCGTGCTCGCGAAGCTGCTGAAACATTAAAAGTACAAGAAGAAGAGCGCTTAAAAGCAGAACAAGCAAGAATCCAGTCTCAACAAGAAATCGAAGTACGTGAAGAAAATCGCCTGCGTGAAGTAGAAGTTGCACAACAAAATCGCCTACGAGCTATTGCTATTGAAGAAGAGCGTGTTGAAAGAGCTCGTTCTCTTGAAATCGTTGCTCGTGAACGTGAAGTTGAACTACAACGAATTGAAAAAGATAAAGTACTTGAAGAAGAAAAAAAACTTATTGCCAATGTCATTCGAGAACGTGTTGCTGTTGAAAAAACCGTTGCAGTCGAAGAAGAAAACATCAAAGAAGTACGTGAAGTTTCAAGAGCAGATCGTGAAAAACAAACCACAATTATTGAAGCTGAGGCAAGAGCCGAACAAGAACTCGTTAAACAAGTCAAACAAGCTGAAGCAGATGAACAAGCATCAAAACACCGTGCCATTGAAATTAGTACCATGGCTCAAGCTGAACTCGAAGCCGCAGCTAAACAGGCAGAAGCTAAAAAACAATTAGCACAAGGTATTGAAGCCGAAGAAGCAGCCATTGGTTTAGCTGAAGCTAAAGTTCGTAAAGCACGAGCCGAAGCAGAAGAAAAAGAAGGATTAGTCAAAGCCAATATTACAGCTGAAACCTTACTTGCCGAAGCGAGAGGTAATCAAGAAAAAGGCTTATCAGAAGCTAAAGTTATTGAAGCAAAAGCAATAGCGACTGAAAAACAAGGTCTAACTGAAGCTAAAGTACTTGAAGAAAAACTATCGGCTCAAGCTCGAGGCGATGAACGAATTGGTTTTGCTAAAGCAGCAGCAACTAAGGAACAAGGTCTTGCTGAAGCATTGGTTATTCGTGAACGCTTAACCGCAGAAGCAAATGGTTTAGTTGAAAAATTCCAAGCAATGGGCACAATGAATGAACAATCGAAAAACCACGAAGAGTTCCGTTTAGCACTTGAAAAAGGATTTGAACAAGCTATGGCAGCTATTGCTGCCAATAAAGACATTGCACGCGAACAAGCAAATGTTCTTGCAGCAGCATTTAGTAAAGCAAATATTGAAATCGTTGGTGGTAATGATAACTTCTTTAATAGCTTCTCTAAAGCAATTAGTGTGGGTAAAGCTATTGAAGGAACAGTTAATCAAAGCCCAGTTCTGCAATCTGCCTTACAGTCAGTATTATCACGCTTATCCGGTAACAAAAATATCGATTTACAAGATGCGTTGAAAAATGCAGATTTAAAAGCCTTAGCTAAGCAATTTTTACCATCCGATAGTAACCAAGAAAGTGATAGTTAAAAATCTTATACTTCTAGATAATTCTTAATTCTAATTATCACTATCAACTGTCTTTAGTTGGTTGTACAGACCGACTAAAGACAATAACCTTTCTGTATAATGATCAACGAGTTAAAAATGGCTGAAATAGAACAAGAAAATCAACAACAAACAATACTTGATAACGCCGTTGCTGAAGGTGGCGCTTATGAAATTCTTCGCAAACGTTTAACATCACTCGGACAAGAACTTAACCAAAAAACAGAGACACTAAACCAAGAAAGGCTTGCTGAATTTGGCAAAAGTGACATGTCAATTATTAGCCGTATTCGGATAAGAACTGAAAATAATTGTATTGCACGAGACATTGTACGTTTTGGCGATTGGTTATTATTTGGATATAACGTCTTTATGGGGTTAAAAAAAGAGACCAAAATAGAAGATGTGTTTTCACTTTACCAATTGATCGAGCGTGATGGTAATTACGAAGCGGATCTAGTTGATATTTCTAACACCTTTTTAAATATTGATCGGTTTGTTCAAGACTTTAATGAACTATATACATATTATAAAAATGCACAGTTATTACAACTTGTTGAACGTGATGGAAAACTACTTGCCAGTTTCCAAATTGGTGAACGTGTTAGCGATATTCGTGTTTTTCGATGGTCTATATCAAACGATAAAAAAAACATTAATTATATTGATAATCGTGGAGAGCGTGATATTGCACTTCCGCCCGCTTACGATTTTGAATGGCAAGAGACCACTCGTGAAAATATCGTTAATGGTCGATTCCCGCATGTAAATGTGTTAGATACTGTTTTTGTTGAAACCATTGGCGGTGATTTAACCATAAAATGTGAAAATAACACCAACGATGGTCTTGGCATTTACCGCGAAGATGTTATCGATAAAAATCAATCCATCAATGATGCTAAAATAGAGTACGCGAAAGTAGGATCTTTAATTCTATTAAAGGTATTACCTTATCGTGAAGATAATTGGCGTTATTTAGTCTATAATATACTAACACAAAAAGTACAAAGAATTGATTTTATAGGTCAAGCTTGTATCCAACTTCCAGAAGATCATGGCATTATTTTTCCTGGTGGTTATTATTTACAAAATGGCGAATACAAAACATTTGATCAGTCAATGTCGGGAATGCGTTTTAGGCGTATCAGACGTTCACCTAATGGTGAAGATGTTTTATATATATTTTATGATCCAACTTCTGGTCGCTTAGCATTATTTAATTATAATATGATTGAGCGTAAACTGGATAATCCTATTTTAGGTCAAGGTTATGCCGTGTTCGAAGATGGCAGAATGGTCGTATTCGAGGGTGAAAATAATGAACCCACTCGCGTCCACCCAATGCAAATTTGGCAAACACCATTTTATAGCGATGAATTTGCCGCAAGACAGCCAACAAATAACAGCTTTTTAGGTAGAATTGGTAATGCTGATCTAGTTCGTGGTATTTCTGATCTCTATTTTATTGCTCGCGAAATTGACAATCAATCCGTATCATCCCAACTATATAGCAAATTAAGTGAAGATACTAAACGCCTTTTTGATAGCTACTTTTGGTTAAGTGATGAACAAAATTTACCGTTTGCGCCAATTCTTCGTAATATCTCGCAAACAAGCGAATTAGTGCTTGATGAATATGAAAAAGTTGAAAGTATACGCCGCCAATCAAATAGCGCTATGCGCGAAGCAATTTCAAATCAACAAGATCTATTAGCAAAATTATATCCAGATAGTTGGAAAGAAACCCAAGAATATGTCGATGCTCTTAATGCCATAAAAATGCAATTAGGTAGTCTTGTCACATTAAGAACTTACCGTTATATCGATTTAAACCAAATTGAAATAATGGAAGATGAACTAAAAAAACGCCAATCTATCGTTTCTTTAGCCACTGCGGAATTTTTAGGTAGTGAACAAGCTTTAGCGCCATTCATATCAAAAATTGATAATATTGAGCATGACATTGCTAAAGCAGACTCTGCCGCAAAACTTAGTGAGCCAACAAAAATAGCTGATGATATGTCTAATGATTTAGATATGTTATCCCAATTAATGGCATCATTAAAATTTGATGATGTTACATTGCAAACAAAAATCATTGAATCAATTGCTGAAGTTTATGCCAAACTTAATCAAACGAAAGCCAGAATTCATCAAAAACGGAAAAATCTGTCTAGTGTTGAAATGGTTGCCCAATTTGGTGCCCAATTTAAACTATTTAGTCAAAGTATAGCCAATGCATTAGGGCTCGCAACAACACCTGAAAAATGTGATGATGAACTTTCGAGGCTGTTAGTTCAATTAGAAGAACTTGAAAATCAGTTTAGCGAAAGCGAAGAGTTTTTAAATGATATATTAGCAAAGCGCGAAGAGATACTAGAATCTTTTGAAACTCACAAACAAGCACTACTTGAAGACAGGACTAGACGCAGTGAAGCACTACTTACTGCAGCACAACGAATTTTAGATAGCATACCAAGAAGAACTGCGAAGTTTTCAGATCAAACTGAACTTAATGCTTTTTTTGTTGCAGATCCTTTAGCCCAAAAAATTCGTGAAATTGTCGAAAAATTAAGAGCACTATTTGATAACGTTAAAGCTGATGATATCGAATCCCGATTTAAAAGCGCACAAGATCAAGCAATACGCGCATTACGTGATAAATCAGAAATTTTTGAATCAGGCGGTAATGTCATAAAACTCGGTCCAAGGCATAAGTTTAGTGTCAATACCCAAGAGCTTGACCTAACCGTTGTACCTAAAGAAAACCACTTATATTTACAATTAACAGGTACCGACTATCAAGAAAAAATAGCGCATCCTAAACTAGAAAGCTACAAACCGTTTTGGACAATGTCATTAGAATCAGAATCCCCAACGGTTTACCGGGCAGAATACCTAGCCTACTCAATAATTAATTCTGCATTAAAAAAAGAACATGATTTTAGCTATGATGATCTTGTTAGCGAATTAAATCAGCCCGAAATATTAAATAAAACAGTACGCGATTATGCGGCAATACGATATCGAGAAGGCTATGAAAAAGGCATTCACGATCATGATGCTGTAAAAATATTATTAAAACTTATTCCACTTGGCGAAGTGGCAGGCTTGCTGCGTTATAACCCATTAGCACGCAGTCTAGCGATGCTTTATTGGCATCATAACCAAAAAAATGACATTGCTAAGTTATGGCCAGAACGCGCTAAAACTTGTATGGATATCTATTCACTGTTTGGTCATGAAGAAGGCTTAATCAATCTACGTACAGAAATATCAGAACAACTTGGTTTATTTCTACAAAAATATCCAATACCACACGATAATTACCACATCAAACAAGCATCTGAATATTTAAGCTATGTATTAGCCGAAACACCGCAACAATTTACGTTAAGTAAATATAGCCTGACATTGTTTGAAGGATTAAAAACACAACTAGAGCAGTCTCACATGTGGGGTGACTTTAATCAATCACAATTAAACCTAATGTCACGGATAGCCGATCGTTGGAACCTAATCGAAAGTTGGTTTAAAGGACTATGTACCCTACCTAAGTATCAAAAATTCGCTGCTTATATTGCTGAAGCAGCTATGCTATGTATTTTAGATAAAGAAAATGGCATCACCACAACAATTAGCGAAATTGACCTTGATATTACAGTTAATGATCTATTAGGCGAACATCCAAGCATCAAACAAGGTGTATTAAAGATAAATCTAGATGACTTCTTCAGTCGTATGCGTAAACAATCACGAGTAATAATTCCAGAATTTAAACATTACCAAATGCTTCGCCAAGAGGTTTTAGAAGAACAACGCCACTTTTTACATCTTGAAGAATTTAAGGCAAAACCATTAAGTTCATTTGTGCGTAATAAACTTATTAACCAAGTTTATTTACCAATTATTGGTGATAACTTAGCAAAACAAATGGGCACCGTGGGGGAAAGTCGTCGCACTGATTTAATGGGATTACTGTTACTTATATCCCCTCCGGGTTATGGTAAAACAACCTTAATGGAATATATCGCTAATCGTCTGGGATTAATTTTTATGAAAATTAATGGACCGGCATTAGGTCATAGCGTGTTATCGTTTGATCCCGAGCAAGCACCCAATGCAACAGCTCGCCAAGAACTTGAAAAGCTTAACTTAGCACTTGAAATGGGTAACAACGTTATGCTTTATCTTGATGATATCCAACATACCAATCCCGAATTTTTACAAAAATTTATTTCGCTCTGTGACGGCTCTCGACGCATTGAAGGGGTCTGGAAAGGTAAAACCAAAACCTATGATCTGCGAGGCAAAAAATTCTGTGTGATCATGGCGGGTAACCCCTATACCGAATCGGGCGAAGTCTTTAAAATTCCTGATATGTTGGCTAACCGTGCCGATATTTATAATTTAGGTGAAGTGCTTGGGGGCATGGATGAAGTGTTTGCGTCAAGCTATATTGAAAACTGCTTAACATCCAATCCTATTCTTTCGCCTCTTGCCCTGCGTGATCTTAATGACCTTTATCGATTAATCGATCATGCGCAAGGAAAACCACTTAATACCAACGAACTTAGCTATACTTATAGCCAAGCTGAAATTAGCGAAATTATTGCTGTACTTCGTCATTTATTAAAAATTCGTGAAGTCGTGTTTAAAGTCAATCAACAGTACATTGTCAGCGCAGCACAATCCGATAAATACCGAACAGAACCACCATTTAAATTGCAAGGTAGTTATCGAAATATGAATAAGCTGGCAGAAAAAGTATCTTCGGTTATGAATGATGAAGAATTAAATCAAATCATTGAAGATCACTATCTTGGCGAAGCACAATTGCTCACCAACGGCGCTGAAGAAAATTTACTAAAATTGGCAGAAATTCGTGGTGTATTAACCAAAGAGCAAGCTCAACGCTGGCAACAAATTAAAGCCGACTTTATGCGCAACAAAACGCTTGGTGGCGATGAAGCAAATACAGGCATTCAAATTGTTACACAGCTTGCTGATTTAGTGCAAAGCGTGCAGGCATTGAAATCATAAAAATTAGCGCTTTTGGATAAGAATTTGCTTTTATAAAAATCAAATAAAATCAACGTTATTACTAACTGTTTTTACAAAAAATAAAGTGATATTTTGTGAAGTAGATTGGTTGGATATGACTGATTTTAGAGATTTTCATGTTTGCTAGCCCAAATAGTCACAATTTTCCCCTCGCCTGAGCGAGGGGATGGTCAATCCGCTAAATCGGACGTGGTAACCGTTGTTACTTTCTAAATCAAAAGATGATAGAGCGTCTAAAACCTAGCTAAACTTTAAAAATTGATTATCTAGTTACAAAAGCGCAAACGCACTATTTTGTTCTCCCCTAGTCCAACCTTGCGATGGAGCTTGGTTATTTGATAACTTATCCTTAATTAGCACCATAAACCCAACCGCGACCTTAAGAGTTAAAAACTAAATGCTAAAAACTAAGGAGTAACGCAAATAGAGTTATGTCGATGAACATTAAACCCGTCGACATCGAGCACGAAGTCGGAATCTATGTGACCATTCGATTGTACCATGTATTTAAATCGATCTCCCTGAGAATCGCTCGTCCAGTAGTCGAGAGAGTCAAAGTTTGCTCCGCGGTAATAGAACACCTCTCCCCACTCCGTAAAGAACCCTGCTCCTATCCAACGTGAGCTATAATTACCTTTTATTGAGGACGGCGTGGCACCAACAGCCCCTTCACATCTATGAAAATCACAGACTGCGTTAGTCAGCTCTTTCACCTGTGGCACTCGATAACCTAACCCCCCACACCAAGCGACAGTATCAGAATAAGTATACCAAGGTGAGCCTCCTTGATGCACGAACCACTTTTGCAGAACAAATCCATATTTTATTACTTCTTCACCATAATAAGGATCTCTACCCACTAACTCAAAAGTTTGCGGTAACCTTGGCACCGGAATTCGACTTGGATGGGGATTACCCCGCTGAGCGCTTGCATCAGGGCCTGTTAGCGTCACACGCACGAATGAGAATGGATGTCTGGTTAAAAACCAATTCCGATTCCGAGCTAAACGCTCCATTTCTGTTATCTGTTTCACTGTCGCGGTAATTCCTTCATGCGTCACGGGCGTCCATGTCAATCCATCTACATAGCCATATATGACTAAATCAAAATACAATCCATTTGCCCCCGCAGTCGGAAAATTAAGCGCGTATGATGCGGGATTGGTGTCTTTGTCTTTAAAGATAAATCCCAAATCCCTGTCCCACATGTCAGCGATATCTCTGTCTCTAGCTCCTGAAAACAACATTGGGGTAACGAACCAGATAGTTGCTGGGGGACTGGACGGCGGGAATATTATAGCATCACTACGATTATTCCCTCGACCATTTTGGCCAGCTAATGCCGGCAAATGCCGGCAAATGCCATAAACATGACAATAATAACAATGCCAACAGGACTTTTCGGGATAATTTTGATAGTGATTTGTGAAATAACTTCGAGAATATAAACGAGGCAAGAAAAGAAACTCGTCTGATGCGTCTATTTGATAAATTTAAGCCGTAGGTTTGCCAGTGCTGGTGTCTGGTGTCTGGTGTCTAAAATGATACTGCATTATGGTTCACCTGTCAAGTAAATTTATGTTTTATTTCGATTTTTTATATTTATCTGCTTATTAAATAAGCTTGTTTTTTAATAATCGGTGAAATTATAACCATTTTAAAAAAGCTTGGCTAGCTTTTTTTGGGAGATTTTTGGGCGAAAATTATTTAGGAGTGGCTTCAATTAAGTTTTATGAAATGCTTTAATAGATTGGAATATTATTTTATTATTAATAATCAAAAAATAAAATGAAATCAATATATTTCCTGACAATTTTTTGCCTAATATTGAGGCTTTTGTTTAGGTTGGTGGAATGGATTGGGTGTAGTGGTTTCAGGCATGTGCAGCTTAGATGTTCAAAATAGCTATAGTGACCAGTCCGAGTTAGGGAATTATAGCGAATTCCCTAACATGACAATGCGGTAGCGGAAGCGACATTTAAAACAATTAAAACCGAGTTTGTAAAAGGCCAACGTTTCAACTCAGCAACTGAGTTACAACGCGATTTTTCGGCTTATGCCTATTGGTATAATCAGAAACGATTGCATTCTTCGTTAGGCTACTTGCCTCCCGTCGAATTAAAAAAACATTTACCCCCTTCATTTTTGTTTGAAAATGTGTTGCCATTCCATTGTTTATACTCTAAATATTTATCCCAAAGAAGTTGCCTCAACATCATTCGTGCGGTTTATCCCTATGTGCATAGGGAACAGAATCTCGATTTGTTAAAAAAATCGGCAAAGGGCGGTTTATCCCTATGTGCATAGGGAACAGCCAGATGTGCAAGTCGATTTCACCGCGCTACCCGGTTTATCCCTATGTGCATAGGGAACAGGTCGTTGTTTTCTGGTTTGTATTCTATGTCGTCGGTTTATCCCTATGTGCATAGGGAACAGACAAGCAAAAGGAGGAAGCGAAGAAACGAGCTCGGTTTATCCCTATGTGCATAGGGAACAGATCAATTATAACATTTTGTTTTATAATTAAAATATTTTAGTTTAAATTTCTACCAACTTTTTTAATTATTCTTAAAATAACAATGATTTTATAACACATTGTTTTTATTAAATTAATATTAAAAATAAGATAGAGAATATGGCGATTTTTTTATTCTACCAATTAATCTTTAAATTTCTTATAGTTATAACATAGTTAGCAATAAAACAAGGTATTTCTTTATTAAAAAAAGCACAATTTTTGTTAAAAATATTCAGGAATCTATACCGTTTCAGCGTGAAATTATTTTAAATTTAATGATTTAATAAATTTTATTTAAAAAGAATAAGGTTGCTTAAATTGCTTATTCAACAAAGACGTTAAGCAGCTATCACATACTGGTTTAACTAACAGAACTAATTCATATTAAACAATGTTTATTTAACCATTTTTAAAAAAAAGTTAAATGTCCCACTAAAATAACGTATAGCTTTTTAGCTAAACTGTTTGTTATTTGCATTCAGTGATAAAAAGATAAGATTAAATAATATATAGGAAAACATTGAGTTATTTACATTTCATGATTATCGTTTTTCCTTTATTCTACTAATTAATTTTTAATTTTCTTATAGTTATAAAATAGTTAGCAATAAAACAGTTTTTTCTTTATTAAAAAAGCACAATTTTTGTTAAAAATATTCAGGATTCTATACCGTTTTAGCGTGAAATTATTTTAAATTTAATGAGTTAATAAATTTTATTGGTAAAGAATAATATACCATTTAATGTATTTATTCCGATAATGAGCGTGAATATCAAGGCACAAGTGAACACCTATTTGTTAAAACAGGTAATAATCATCTTATTAATCAATAATGTTACAAAAACCACCTGCCCGCAAACGAATGGGAAAGCAGAAAGAGTGATACGAACTTTGAATTGCGATGTGGCATAATCAGTAAATTTTCGAAGATTCAAAAGATAGGCAACAATGTTAAAATTAGGGCAATGACATTCATTAACTCTGATATCCTAGATAATTGCACCGATTATACACAAAAAACAAATACAATTATCCAGAATAATTGATTATTACTGTGGTTTTTCTGGCCACTCGATATCTGGCGCAGTATCGACATCAATACGATTCAATAAAGCACGGTATTTTTTCCAAGTGGTGTATAACGCTTTTTCTTCATCGGTTGCAATATCAGTATCAATTGCGTCTTGTAGGTAATCAATCTGCGTAGTAGCTTCGCTTAATAGCTGTTTTTTTTGTACTGTTGCTACAGCTATATAATGCTGATGCTGTTTGTTTTCATCCAATACCCACTTTTCTCCATCCCACGAGCAAAACTCGCTAGACGGCTTTAATAGTGTGTAATCGGCTGGGATGTCGCCGATTTCTGTTACAGCTGATTCTGCACCATTTTCTGTTGAGTAGATTTTTTTACCACGATGATCGCTTGGGTATGTCCACTTGTCGTCAACTCTAACGATTGCGTGCTCATCATCAACTGAATTCGGAGCGTCTAAACACACATGATCGGGCAAACCGATCCCCTCGGCAACATATTCGTATGTTGCGTTGATAAATTCACCAGTTTTTGTATCTGTATTATAAATTAATGCCCAGCCCTCGATTGTTACAAAACCATTTTTATCAAACTGTGCCATTTTCGGTGTTAATTGATATTTCATTATAAATCTCCTTAATTATATTATTCGGCTTTAACTATGTACATAAATGCTAAGTTGCGAGGGCGGTTATCATGTGAAGTCTGTACTACACGACTAGCATCAAATGTTAATTTTTGATGCGAACCACCGGCCCAGTTCCCGGTTTGATAAGCTCCTTGCGAATTTATACTTGTAGAAAATGCGCCAGATCCATTTCCAGCGTGAGTTAGACCAGTAATAAAAGTTTCAAGCTGCCCATAAATATTTCTAATTGCGTCACTCTGCCAGCTCAAGATACCGCGACCCGGATCTGTACCTTTGCCGTCGTCCCAACCACGTATGAATTCACCGCGTAAATCAGGCAGATTACCAGATGGATACACTTGCGCTAGCTTCGGATATTTATTTTTATCAAATTTCCAACCATTGCATTTTAACCATCCCTCTGGAGGTGTGGTTGTTGGCCATGGTTGAGGGATACCTACGGGTAGTGAGCGCCATCGAACATAATCATCTAAACCGACCACACGGTCACAACCGATATACCCGTCGATGCCTCCGTTTTTATCAATTAGCCACGAGAATTTATTTGTTAAATGATTATAAACACCGCAAACACCATCATTTCTCATCACAATGTGATAGTTATGATTCGGAGAAAAGACAATTGATTCGTTATCGTTCGATGTGAATTTATTAATTACATTTGATAAGTTGTTATGATTTTCAGTTGCTAAGTCATTCACTTTTTTCACGGCTTTGGGTGTTGCTGCTTCTGTTTCTGATGTGCTGTTGGTTGATGAGTTGAGCTTTACGCTACCTTTTTTGACAAATTCTTTAATGGCTGTAGCGAGTTGGTCATGCTTTGATTTATCAAGTTTAATGCCTGCTGACTCAATCGCATTAGCAATTTCTTCTTGAATAGCATCACAATAAAGATAATCTAATTGCGTTGCTGGTGTGCCAGTTTGTGGATTACCGCGAGTAAAGCCATTTTTCCCTTGACCAAACTTATCTCTTTGGGCAGTAGATGTGTCAATTCTATGCATTAATTGCTCCGTATTTAAAAATTACATAAGTATGTGATGGGCATAATTTTTCAATTATGCATTCGATTTGCTTATCACCCCACGTTCTCAAATGCGAATCGCACCCGTCGTTACAGGACATTTCTGTTATTTGATAATTGTGAGGTATGTTTACAATCCAATAAAAACGCCAATCTTCATCATATAAATAGTCTTGGCATGTTGATTCACAGGTAAAAACATCATTGTTATAGTTTGTAATCGTGGCGTCTAAATAGCCGTTGGCTTTTAAAACTTGTAGAAAAAATGCTTTACTTATGCCACCGACCAAATTTATCTTAGAATCTAAACGGTTGCGCCGAGTCGTTAACGTTTGAACATCCGATGGATAACAGCTATCCGCTAATCCGGAAATTTGCTCATATCTATCTATCAGCTCTGTCGTCGTTTTGGGATTGATTTCTTGCATTAAATCATCTAATCGAACGTGAGTTTTGGATAGTGTTAATGCTAACGATAAAAGGATTGGCTCTGATTTATCCCATGCTGGACCGTAGGGCAATAAGTGCCCTACCATGCTTTGGTATTGTTTTTCTAAATCCATTCAATACCCCCGAAGACCGCTACCTGATTTTTTTCTACAAAAATATCTTTATCGGGGTAAACTAATTCATGGGCATACTCGCCAAATGATGAACTAATCACTTCGCTAATACGTGATCTAAATAGTGTTGATTGTGGTCTCCCTTCGCGTAGCAAAAATTCTTTTAACTCGGCTTCTATTTGATAACGAATTTCTGGGTTATCAGGTGTGACCATAATTTTAAAATTAATAGGTTTGGGTGTTGGTGAAAACACTATCAGCATAGAGCCGGCAACCGGTGCCAGTGGCTCGATATGTTTTTTGATATTTTGAATTGTGGTATTGTCTAAAACGGGATTAGCGGGATCACTATTTGCAACCATCACGCCAACGCTACCCGCTCCCGCCCAATGACGATAACACCAAGCTCGTGTAACACCGTGAACCTCTTTTGCCCACTGTACATAATCTTGATCTGCGCCGCTTTGAGGTGTGTAATACCATCTATCGATAACTCGTTTCCTAAAAGATTCTAAATCCTCAATATCAGCACCTGACTCAATAGAATCAGCAAAACAAGTTGATGATAGACCAGTAACAGGGGTAATCAGTGACATACTGGTACCATCATCACAATTCCCTTTTTTACCTACCTCGTCACATACTACAGGTGCTCTTAAAACATTATTTGCTGATGTTGTTGTTTGGGTAACTGTATACATGCGCTGATCAACTTGACGCCTGACTTTTTGATCTTTATTGATAACAATGCCATCAGCCACTTCATCAAATCGAATATAACCAGCGGCAGGTGTAGGTTGTTTTCTATAGCAACGCTTCATATTTCCATGCCGGATCAACCAAGTTTCGTCTGCTTGATCAGGTAAAATATTTTTGGCCATATTTTCAATATAGCCTAATAACACATGTGTTGCCCCCGCTATAACTCGTCCGTATACCTCTGGGTCATTACGCCGTAATGAAATCAACTCATCATCAATAGCTAGGCGCGCATATAAATCATTACGTATAGTTGTGATTAAATCCGGTAATGTTGGTCTTGAAAATCCACTAGACATTAATATCACTCCATAAGTTGTCAAACCTAAATTCTTCATTACTCCCATCTGTTTTATAAATATTGATAGTAGCAACTAAAACAGTTAAATCGGTTCGCTTTACTGAAACCTCTATTCGAGAAGCTATCCCGTCATCGATCATCCATTGCACAGCCTCTTTTATATAAATTTTTGCAAAGTTAGCTGTTTGGTTAGTTAATTTTGAGCGAGCCAATAAATAAAGGCGTGACCCAATTTTGTCATTTGCTATACTAGGGTATGAATCACCCCACCAACCGTACGGATGATCTGAATCGTCACTGGTGTTTTTTCGTCGCCATGTGAATAGCGAAATTATTAGCGCACGATATAACTTATTTTGAATATTAGTGGGATAAGTATTTCTACCATTTACTGTTAATATCATTTTGTTTTAGCCATAAAAAAACCGTCTAATGACGGTTTATGTAATGAAGTGAGAATTATTCTAATAATTGATTAGGAGTTTGTGTGACCGAGTTTGTTTCGTTATGCGTATGACCATTATAAATAGTTCTGATGTTTGAAATAGTACTGATTTTATCTTCTATTTCCCCAGACACTTTTAATAATGGTGTATTAAATTGTGTTGCTGATGATGCGTTAACTAAAAAGTTTTTAGTATTTAGCTCTATGGCATCATCAGCATTCACAATAAATTTTTTTGTTTTTACATTGATTTCATTATTGCGATTAAAAATAATGTAATCGCCTTCGTCTGTGTAAATAGCAACTTCACCTTTTTTAAGCGACTTAATACGGTAGCGACGATCCCCAGCAGCAAGAATCACACCATGCGATTTATCGCCGTCTAAAAATAGCGCTACCGCTTCTGCTCCGTCCAACGGTCTTGATGTGAACCCGTACGGCTCAATATGCTCGACATCACTTTTTTGTTCACCGCCCGACATTTTGATTTGCAACGTCTGGCATTTGCTTGCGCTATTACTGAATGTGATATAGCCCCTAGATACAAGGTTCATTATTTTATTTAAAACTTTACGCATTAGAATACCTCGCCATCGGATTGCTTACCTTTTTTCTTCTTGGTTTTCTTCTTATCCGGTAAATAGGCCTCAACTGGACCCACTTTTAACTCACATAATGTTCCACCGCTACTTAGACTGTATTTAACTTCGGCAATAACCAATTTCTCGTTATCATATCCAAGTAACGGATCATCAACAACAACCATTTGATTCGGTTTCCATAACGTGCCATCACCTTGTCGCCAGCCTTGTACGGTGTAAGTGGCTTCTCTGGTTTTGCTTGCTCTCAGCACTTTTTCCATTTCACAGCGTTCTTGGCATGTACCGTTATTCGAATCACCGGATTGTTTTATTATTAAAGGGCGATAACGCCGGATTGCCTCATCTTTAGATGTAGATCTAACTGATGCTAGTGTTGCTTCACCAAAGTTTTCATCATCACCAACGCCTTGCCCAGAGACAAAGTAATCGGAATACCGATCTTTGATACTCTTTTCAGTATCCGCAGACAAAATATTAGCCCCTAAAACCAATGCTGTTTTTGCCTCATCTGAACCAATATCACCAATTACTACTTGCCCTTGCTCATCATCAAACACAACAATTTGCTGCATGCCCATTATTTTACTAATGACATCAAAAACAGTATCCCCTTGATCCGCTTGAATACTAACGGAACCTGCATCACTGCCTTGATTAATAACATTCAGTTTGAATGGCTTAACCAAATCTTGAATAACTTGAATAGTTGAACTACCGCTATATTGTTTGGGTACAGCACTACAATCAACACAATCTGCCGTTTTACTTCTGCCGACAATGCCCATTGATAGCGAACCTGCATCATATCGAATCGGTAACGCTTCAACGTAACCGGTTAAAACCACATCATCATCGATATACACTTCAACTAAATCACCGTTTTTAACATCAATTTTTGTTTCTGAATCGTCACCTGATGAAGGCCATTGGCGGGTGATAGTGACATTAAAATCACGGGCTAGCCGTTCAATACCGGCCGAAATACTTACATCAGTCCAACCGCCAAAATACTGACGGTTAACTTTTAAAAAAACTTTATTTTGATTCATGGTTTTGGTACTCGCAGCTCTTTAACAGGAATAAAACCAGGATGAAGAATATTGTTGCGAATCGATATATCATCACAACGTGTAGCATTGTTATAGAGATAGTGAGCTAAAACCAAATCTGGCAATACTTCATTAGGAATATAAACAATTGTTTTCTCTATTTTAAGTAAGCGTGCATTGATATCTTGGTTAACCGCGGCTTTTAATTTTACTAGCGCAATGTATAAACCATCATGCTCGGTTCGTGACAATTCCTTATCAAAGGATTCATTAATGGATTCTTTGATATCCAGTAAATCATCAAATGAAATGGTGTTACTTTTTTCAACTGTTGATGATGTTGGTACGGGAGTGTTTGTTATGTTATTAGTTGAATGACCAGTTGGTAACGTATGATCTTGGTCAAAAGAATGCTCTTTTTTACCTTTTGTTGATTCTAATGCCACAGGAGCAAAAGCTTGTTTTCTTTTATCTTCAACCTGTTTCGGTAGTGACGCAATTAATCGTGATGCTTCTGTTAGTGCGGTTACTCGAATAGCAGTATTAATTAAGTTTTGATTTTTCTTTCTTTTTTTGGTGGATTTGCTATCCGTTAACCAAATAACATCAGGTAAAGCACTTTTTATAGACGATATGCTCGTAAATACTTTAGCTCTTAAAACCAGTTCGTTCCCCGAATTGACAAATTTTGTCGCACTCTTCCAAACATGTTTAATTGAATTAATAATGGATGAACCACCAGCACCAAGAATTGGCGACAAGTCACTATTTAATATTTTAACCGCATCATTAACATACGGTGTTATCGCATTATAAGCATCAGCAATGTCATTTAAAATTGACATGATGTCATCAAGAATATTACTTTGTACAAAATCGGGCGCATCGATTAAGTCAAAATCTTCAAACGCATCTAATAGCGCTTGATCTACATTATCTGCATTTTCATCAACTACATCATCAGTAGCAACAGAGGAATCAGGGAATATTAATTCACCGGCTTCAACAAAGGAGAATGAAATAACACTCATTCGACCGTTTTCAACGGAGTTACTTACTGTTGCGGTACCCACAATATTGACATTAAGTTCACCAAGTATTGGATGGATGAGTATCCCTGCGCCTTCTTCCTCGATTGCTTCTACCAGTTTTTCAGCTTGTTCTTTGTGATCGTCACCAATCACAAAGGCGTCAATTTTATTTTTACGTGCTGAACGCCCCAGATCTTCGGTATAGGGCACATCCCTAAACGGGTATTCATGTGTTTGATTGCGCCGACCGAATTCAGATGATGTACCGCTAACTTGAAACGGTACACCACGAAAACTAGCCGGCAATAAATTATTTAACCAATTCATGAAGTTCATCAATATATTCCTAAAGCATATGGATTCCAGCCAACATCAGCTTTAGTATTAAAACCTGATGCTTGCTTGGTTTGTTTTACAATAGTTCCTTGTGGTGCATTTTCAAACTTCACGACCAATTCACCGTTGCTATTTCGATTTGCATTACTATTTGAAAAGTTATTTAGTGGCATTTGCGGTTTTTGATAATATGGGGATGCAACCATTGGACGGGTCATTTCTTTCGGTAAACTCCCTGTATCAACAGTCACTTTTACTTGCTTTTCTTTTTCACCAAAAATATAGTTCCATGCATCAAGTAGCGGCTGGATGCCGGACTTAACGTTATCCCACAAGTTTTTAAAGAAATTCTGAACACTTTCCCACACTTTTGGTATAGCTTCACCAGCGTCTTTGAAAGGTTCGACAAATACATCGATGATCTGCATTACATGAGGTTGAATAAACTCCCATAGATCGCTAAAGAAATTACTTACCACCTGCCATGATTTTACGATGTTTTCACCACCAGATTCAAAACTTTCTATAAAGAGGTTAATAATGGGCATAACAAATGGTTTAATGAATTCCCATAACTCACTGAAAAACTTAATAACAGCATTCCAACCTTCTTCAATTAGCGCCGCTCCAGCTTTAAATCCGTCAATAAAGACATCAAAAATAGGCATGACATAAGGCTTAATTACCCCCCACAACCACTGAAAAAATTTAACAATATCATCCCAGTATGTAATGATTAACACTGCAGCTATAGCAATGCCCGTCATAATAAATCCTATTGGGTTCGCCGCCATTACCGCATTTAAAGCCATTGATGCTGCGCGTACCTTTTTAAATACATTTGATAATTTTATTTGAGCAGCCGCATGAAACTTTGTTGCCAATTCATTAGCTTTGAGCACGCCGTTGTAAATATCGATCCCCGTTGATAATGCATCAACAATAAAGTTCACACCGGCACACGCAATCCGTAATCCAATTAATCCCGCAATAGCCATCGCCACCATTTTCACTAGCTCAGGGTTTTCTTGAATAAAATGCCCGAACGAAATAACCAGCGGTGTTAACTCCTCTAATAGTTGACTAAATGCCGGTAATAAGGCGTCACCAATTGATAAACTAATATTGGTTAGCGCATTGTCAAAAAGTCGTAGTTTATTTGCGGTCGTGTTTGAACAGGATTCATATGCTTTCTGCATTGAACCAGCATATTGAGAAGCATTACCAACCCGATTAAAGTTTGTTTTTAATAGCTCCATATTGTCGAGTAATGGAGATATAGCTGCAACACTTTCTTTACCGAATAACATGGTTAATACAGCCGATTGACGATCTTTAGATACTTCACCTAATGATTCAAGTACCGACATAATTGTCCCTTCGGCATCTTTCTGCATCCCTTTTGCTATTTGAGTTGATGTGAAGCCTAACTGTTGCAATGCCTCTTGTTGCTCCTCAGTCGCTCCTATACCTGATGTCAGCGTCAGCATTAAGTTTTCAATACCGGTAGCCGCCTGATCGGTATTAGTACCTGTTGCAATGATTGTTGAGCTTAATGCTGCTAATTTATCAGCACTAACCCCAGATGTTGCCGCAAGCGCCCCCATTTTTGTGACTACATCTGAAATGTCTTTTGCTTTTACACCTTGTGCATTACCCAATAAATTGATCTTGTCGGATAGGCCAACAACTTCACTTTGAGTGAGTTTTAAATCCGTTCGCCAAGTAGCCATATTACTGACAGCCTCTTCGGCTGAGGTACCAAATGCAATACCCATTTTTACAGCATCTTCAGTAAATTGTATCAAATCATCTTTTGGGATATTTGCCTGACCACCCTCTGCAACGATAGAGGCGATATCTTTTACTGCTATTGGCAAACGTAATGACATTTCACGAATATCTTGCCCCATTTGTTTAAATTGTTCAGGCGTATCAAAGTCAACAACCTTCCTGAGGTCCGCCATCACTTCTTCATATGCCATCGCATCCTCCACCCCTTTTACAAATGGCTGAGAAATAGAAAGGCCCGTTACAGCATCTTTTAAACCAAGTTTGCCAAAGCCTGATTCGTTCATTTTTTTTTGGAACTCCTCAAGTTTTTCTTTCATTTTGTTTAATTGAGGTGACAGCTTATCAACACATGTCACCACTGCTTTTAAGTTAAAGCCTGCCATTTATGATTCCTTGCTATTTTCTATGCGATTTGCTTGTTCACATAATTCAAAAACTTCGGATAGTGAACGTTCTTCTATGATATAAAAGGGGGAGAGTTGCCAATACTTGGCGAGGTCAAAACAAAGGTTTACGAGATATTCGATTGTGATTATTTCACTGTCGCCTGTTCCTCCACTGTAGGTATTGTCTCCTTCTCCTTTGGGCCAAAGAACATCATAATTTCACCGGTGATCATTAAAAAATCATACGGGGTGAGCTGTTCAACAGAGCTTGGTGTAACGTTACCTAACGCAACAATGTAATCAGCCACTTTTTTAGGATCTCCAATCATCTGGCTATCAAATGGAAAGCCTAATTTTTTGATATCTTTGACTGTTGGCTCTTTTAATTCCAGTACATGTAACTCATTGCCGTGTGCCATAATCGGCTGTGATAATTTAATTTCTTTCATTATTGATAAAATCCTTCTTCACCATGAAATTCGATTTCTGCTGTACCTTCTTCGGCATTGTGATTAACTTCACCTTCAACCCAAGCATTAGATAAAACGTAAACTTTGCCGTTGGCCAGTTCTGCGGTAACGGTCATTGAATCACTCGACACCAACTTGTCGATTGGAAAATCGCCCGGTACTTTAAATGTCCCTTTAATGTAGGGTGCACGGAATGTTTCTTTATAGTGAACGCTATTATCTAACCCCAAAATACTTTCTTTAACGTTAGTATTCATCGGGACTTCAATACCGCCCGTTAATGATAGTTGGTTGGAATCAACTTTAATATAAGTTGTTCCAGCGATACGTCGTTGTGTCATTAGTTTTTCTCCTCTTGATATTGCAATCTAAACTGTGCTAACACAGCAAAAACGCGTAGTTGATTAACGAGATCGGGTGGGAATAACACATCCAATCGATTTGGATCGTTGACATTTCGTTCAACAATTAAGTTCTTTTTAAACAAATCAAAGTTTTCAACTAAGCCTAATAATTCTAATTGACGATAAGTGGCGTTGATTTCCGCCTTAGCTACTGCGGGTGTAATAATTGCCTGTCCTGCCCCAAATCTGGTTCCGTCATTAGCCAATTTATGCCTTGGGTATTTAGATGTGATCACACTACGTAATTTACGTAATACATAAGCGAGTGTATGAAGTGTTTCACTATCTAAATAACTATTATCGGCTACACCGTAACTGTTACGTTGATATGTGGTGATATCTCGCTGAATTAATAAATTACCGCTAGAAACATATGCTGTCGCAATGCCGTGGCTTAATAATGATTGTTGCTCTGTTAGTGTAAACTGATTGCTATCAGATGCTGGCAATGCACCATTTAATAATCCAGTTTGCGTTGGTCGAGCCGGATCATTACGAATAAATACAGCATTACGAGCAGTTCGCATCGCAATTAATTCATCAATACCCGTTTGAATAGTTTTTTCATAACCGGCAACAGTAATATGTTGGTAATTTAATTTATCACCAAATTCGACAAGCTCAGATAAATCGCCTTTTTTAGCGGTATAAGCGTGTCCATATAATTGGCGCGCATAGCTCCAACGTCCTGTAGTATCATCCATTTCACGATTAAATGTTGCCAAAGATGATAAGTCATTAAATGGGAATGCGATAAAATCAAGGAGTTTGTCACCCATAGCGGCAATAACTGGCGTTAAATCTGGAGTGCCAGTTCCACCATTCATTTGAGTGATAACAATATTTAAACCGTCTGGGGTTTCTTCTCCGCCGATTGTGCCATAGTAGTTAAAGCACAGAGGAATATCATTACCGCTCAATCCTTTGTGTTTGGCTGTTAGCGTTATTGTGCTATTCGTCACGGTTGCGGTAACGGGTAAATCAGGATGAGCATTAATCGCATTATGTAAACCGTTTGCTATGCTTTCTGCAGTATCAGAAACGGTTACTCTCGATTGAATTTTACTGTTACCGATATAGAGACTTAATGTGCCTGTTTGTTCTGCTGTACCCGATATTTGGATAGTACCAGATGCATTCGAGCCAGCAGTGGGTTCATCTACTGCAATCACAAAAAGTTCGCCAAAATTATCGATATTGCGATAGGATTCAACCATTCTAGATAATTGACTGCCTCGGCCTGCGAGTTTTTTAGCTTGATCTATAGACGACATAATAATGAGCTTATTACGTTCAATGGTACTATCCGCTAGCGGATAAGCAATAATTAATGAAGCACCACTATCTTGGATTGTATTCGCTGCAGAGGAATCCACTTCCGCATAAAATAGAGGGACTTTTATATTGTTAGGAATATTGTTAAAACTAATTGTCATTTTTAGCTACCCTTTTTTTCTTGTTTTACTTTGATGTTTGTAACTTCTTCAACATCATTATTTGTTAGTCGTCTAGCCCAGTATTGGTTAAACTCAACATTACGACCGTTAGTTGGTAAATAATCCCCATTATCTGGATCATATACCTGTTTGTTATTGACAGATTTAATTATCATTGTCTCTCTCATAGATATTGTTATTTTGAAAATTCACAGTTACCCCCGAATCCAGCTCATTAATAACCCCTGATAGGGTATCGAAGTTTCCAATGTTTAACGGGTTATACTGCGGAGGTTCGGTAATATCGGGGTTATTTGGATCGGGTTGCCAATCAGGATCGGGGATTGGGTTATCAATAGCGTTTAAATCAAAATATTGTCGAGTATCCTCAAACCCAACTTCCCGCACTGAACTAAAATTAAATTGATAAAAAATTCTCCCTCGATCTAAATCAAGTAAATCACCACCATCATATTGAATAGGATAATGCGCAGGTGAAGGTTCATAGCCCAGCAATGCTCGCCAAAGTTCGGTTTTTATATTTTCGACAATGTCGTATGCTTCGTGTTGTCCTCGCTCATCAAGAGGCTTTAATACAACAATAACCCCAAACCTCTCTGTCACATTTTGCCAATAATCTGTTTGTGACTTGTTATCTTCTGCTCTATCATCAAGCGGAACCACATAAGCGGCAGGTAATTGCAAGAATGCCGTATCTTTGATAGCTGAAAATTCAGCAGCACCCCCAACACGACCTTCAAAGCTAGGGCTAAAATGGTGCAATATGTGGACGATATGTGATAATTTCATTGTTTAACCTGCTTCATTAATTTACACGGATAATGCTGGCGACTGATCAACCGTAGCGACAGCATTGCGGAATAATATTATTGCTTGGTCTTTAGGTATTAAGGCCTGTTCAAATTTATTCGGAATGATGTGGTCTACTACGATAATGCGTTCATATCTGCTTTACTTTAAACATGTAACATAGAATATTTTAGTTGGACTTTACACCATCTAGTGTTGTTGTATACGTTGATGATTGTGATAATCTAATCACACATAAACTCAGTATTATTCTTTGGTGCAATCTCTTTACAATAGTATTTCTGCCACCCGTCAATTATTACTTTATTGTACTCGATTGCATTGGTGAGATTGTAATAATCTTGTTGAGAAGACTTTGCAAGTCGTAAGGCTTTGTGAGCAATACCGCTGGAGGTGGCACTATCCCGCTCGATGGATTCGACTTTGACGCGCAACTCGACAAGACCATTATCGATATCATTACGTAAAGCATTTGTTTTAGCTTGACCATTTTTTATTGCCTCGATAATATTTGATTCAATTTTTTTAACTTCATTGTTATCTTGTATGTACTTTTCATACTTTTCTTCGGCTTTATTTACTCTCATTACCGCAAGCCTTTTATCTTGCCAGCAGTTGAATGCAAAATAACAAGCAAATATCAACGCGCTAATCAATGCTACATTTGTATTATTCATAGATTTCTATAATTTCTAACTTAAATGACTGTCCGTTAAGCTCATTCATCAATAGATTTAATGCCTTTCTGCTTCCAAATAACTGGGAATCGTTATTGCTCATGCCAACTAAAATACAACCCAGTGTATCTTTGGTCCAATTGCCGGCATGAATTAAAATGTGAGAGCGATTAGGAACATTTTTAACTTGATATACTCGACCAAACTTTGGCGAATTAACTATGTCACATTGATAGATTGCAGCTGGAATACATGAAATTTGACGTTGATTATCTTTCCATGGCAGTTCTAAGGTTGATAAAATCTTACTAGATGGCAACTGAATTTTACCAAACGTACCATGTTCACTGGTTTTTAACCTTGTTAGCTTCATCTGCCATCTCCTTTCGCTTTTTTGATTAACCTCTCTTCTAACGCTTTAATAAGAGTAGCGCCAGACCAACCAGCTAGACCGGCTACACCTCCAGCAAATTCAAATTGCCAATTAAAATAGCTAGCAGCCAGTACAACTAATGCGCCAGCAAATGTTGAGATAAATATCTGAGCAATTAACACCCAAATATTGAATTTGCCACCGTTCAGCACATGGTAGCAATAGCTAGCTAATGATCCGAGCGATGTAATGATAAATAGATAAATGACAACAACCCAGTTGACATTATCAGGGTCTTTAATTGGCATAATTAAATCTTCTTATTAGTTAATGATGTGACAGCGTGCTAGCTATTGTGTAGTTATGTGTGTGTCTAGCTTTGCTGTCGATTCTGTAGAAATAAATGGCCCCAAACGTACATGATATGCAGAGCTTATGGGCGCGTTTTGGATATCAACGACACCAATGTCGCTGACGTGTATGAAATTTAGATATAAAAAAACCGCTGTTAAGCGGCTTCAATTAACAAAATTCTATCTTGATAACAAAAAAGCCTCTTAATTGAGGCTTTCTTTTAAACTCAGTAATGAGCGATGTTCCTGCAATGTTAACTCGTTGAGGTATCGCCTTGGGTTTCCACACATCCAACAAGAGCAAGCTGCTGGTGTTGTTACATGTTTTTTAAGTGATTTCCTAGAACCGTCAGAATAAAAATTATTCTTTCTATTATTTAGACATCGTTTAACTTGATGTCGTCTATATGCCCGTGTTCTCATAAAATTACACACATATGGATAGCAAAAAAGCTCAAATATTTTAGCCAACTTAAATTCCATGCGTTGAAAACCGTATTTTGATATAATCATACATGCGCATTTGCGCAAAGTCCAGTTTTTTTATCTAAAAATTTTGCATTTTATGCAATTTTTTTGAAATGTACGTAAATATTTCCCCTTATAAACATCTCAGCTTGATTTAATAAATTAATAATATCATGTGGACGCTTCCCTATCGCTTTTGCTTGAGCGTTACACGAAACTCCCCGCAAATAATATGCGGTTAAAACAATCCACTGAGAATAATTATCATTTTTTAAAATCAGCACAGCATCATCAACAATTTCTGCCTCATCTTCGGTCAAATACTGACGATAATCAAAATCTATTGGCGCACCATTAAAGCCAGCCGATTTTGAAGGGTATTCTGTTCCCATTCTTTTTAATATACGAGTGTTTTTCCATGCTGTTAAAATTTCTTTAGTTTCTCTCATCATTACTCCAATTTGTTTATAACTAATTCTATTTTTTCACTCTTTACCATTTTTCTGCTTTCGCTATGCAATACATCTATTTGTTCATCGTCTAAAATGACACCGCTATGAATTAATGCATCAAAAACGGCATTATTTATATTATCTAAATTTGGCTTTCTTCTATCTGCCATGTAAGATCACCCTTTCAGATAACTTATTATTAGCTTTATTTTGCAATACAATAGCAATAACGATATTTCTAATTTAATGTCATCAGGTTTAATATAACTTTGCTTTCTTGCCGTTCCCCCTCAAATAATGATTAACCGTTGGTGAATAAGGAAAAATTAGATAAATCATATTTTAATTTTTCCTCCCTAATCAATATATCTTGAGTTCTCATCACTACGCCAACAGGAGCCAGCTAATCGGCGATAAGCTAATACCGTGGTTTCTGGATTATTATTACAGCACGGCAAACTTACTCAACGCCCTCAACTCTATCCTTCTTTAGTTAGCCTAATTATTGTTTCGCCCTAATTTTATTCATATAAAACTTACCACAAGAGCCTTTTACTCCACTGTTACCATTGATAAGAGGTCTATTGCAAACAAATAAGTCTAAATCAACGTTATATAAACACTCTCCACCACATTCTGGGCATTTAAAATCAGTTTTAATTAGTTTGTGTTTCTTCTGCATCATTTCACCTTTGATAATTGTTCTTTATACTGTTCTGCTAATTGTTGCTTAATCTTTACTGTATTCTAACCACACTGTATTCTCGTTCTAACATCCTCATACAACATATTTTTGAATATGTGATGCGACCTTGTGGGCTGTGATTAGCTCGCTGTAACACAGACTCTACCTGTTTTTAACATCTGTTTAATACTAGCAATATGCATCATGCTGTTATTTGATGCTCCCTGCTTGATTTTACATTCAAGCATTGCAAACGAATTCTCTGGTTTCGGCAGATAATAATTAGCTCGATCTTGCGTTAACAACCCTGTAAAAACAGCATGATTTATAGCGTCAGTACGTTTTTCTTTATCACTACCTAGCGAAACAAACACTTCAATGGTACGTCCATACATCATTGATTCATCAACCATTCGCTCATATGCATTAATAAATGTCCGCCTTGCTCCAATTTTGTCGCCATTTCGGTAGACAATCTCAGCTTGTGCCCACGCTTTTGCTATTTCATTAGTCCAAACAACCGTATTGTTTTCATTGCTAGCAAGTATTGCAATCGACCACGCTTCATCTGATGACAGATGATTATTCGAACCATCCATTAGCTTGATTAAATCCGCAGGCTTCGGCATAAATTGACTTTTACGCACCCATACATTAGCAGCTCTTCGTAACGACTCGATGGGATATTGCCCTACCGTTGACCAATAAATATTAACTTTGGTAGTGCTTGCTTGCTGTCCATAGAGGTCAAGTAATCCCCCAATAACAGCTAAAAATTCATCTGTAATCTTCGCCATTACTAACTCCTCATGCTCTCAAGCACTTGCCTATTTCGCTCAGCAAGGCTCGTAAAATTGGATTTATTACTAGATGGATTATATCTTTGATATTTCCCAGCATTGCGTAACCAATTATTAAATGCGGCATCCCAATCAATGTATTTTTTCCCACTAGCCAAACAATAATCGTTGAACTTCACAAATTCATTATCCAAATCGACATTTTCATTTTGCGCAATATAGCGATGATGACTGTTAGGTTTAAAACCATCAGGCAATTGGCGTGCTCGTTTTGGCTTTTTAGGTTTATCCTCAATAATATTTGTAGTATTCTCTGTAGTATTCTTTGTAGTAATCTCTTGATATAACGACCTTAATTTTGTAGTCGTCTCGACATCTACATTGTAGAGATCGGGGCAACTACTTTTCATTTGTCTTGATGATTGAGTTATAGAGTTGGCGAAATCGCTTAAAACTTGATTAACTTTTTCATTGTCAATCTTGTAAAAAGTTTTATGCTCTAACCTCTTTTCTGTAACAATTAAAACGCCTTTTTCGCATAGTTTTTTTATTGCTGTTCGTTGCTCGTTATGTGTTAAGCCTGTTTCATCTTCAAGTTCATCCCGAGTTTTATACACACCTAAATTAGACGTAGACTTATCTTGCCAATAAAATAATTGTGAGAATAAAACAGCAGAACTAACACCACCTAAAGGTTTTGCTAATTTTGGATAGTATGCATTCGGACGCCCTATTAGTTTTAGTTTTTCAACTGCGTTCAATTGATTATCCTCATAGAATATTCAGCATATTTCTTACCGTTTTCTGCTTTTATCATTCGGCTATCAATGTTATATCCGCTCTGTTTTAAATCATAAATACGCGCACCCAGTCTAAAGCAACCATATTCATTCAATGCTTGTAATGGATTAATGGTTTTACCACTTTGCAAATGCCGTAAAATGTTTTCGCATTGGCTCTGCGTGCGTTCATTGTTTAATGTACTCATGCGCACCTCAAATTAACTTCATTTCCGTAATATAGCCATTCAGCAGAACAGTTCAAAGCTTCAGCTATTTCTACGATATTCCTTGGTTTTCTATATTCCCAGATTCTAAATCGCTAATTGACTGTTGTTTTATGCCGACCAAATTAGCTAAAAAAGATTGGTTTATATTTTGCTCAATTCTTTTTTGTTTAACTCGTTACCCCATTGTCATATTTGTCCTTATTAAACATCAACAGTTATAACTGTATTAAATAACAGTTTATACTGTTTGTCAATTACAGATTTATCTGTATTATTTTTTTAACACAATGGAGACTTTTAAAATGAATAATCTTGGTCAACGAATCCGAACCAGACGAGAAGAATTAAATTTAACGCAGGAACAAGTAGCTTCGCAAGTTGGAATAAAACAACAATCTTATCAAGCGATTGAAAGTGGAGATGTAAAAAAACCTCGCTATTTATATGAAATATCTGT
>NZ_JBXSQJ010000026.1:0-41496 GCF_057063585.1 Gilliamella sp. X-60
TGCGTTTATTCGTCAACGTGGGTGAATCACTTAATGAGCGGATAGCGGAAGTTAATGGTTTATTGATAACCGGATTAAAAGAGAAGGTCGATTTTTGGTTAAGAAAGGCATCAGGCGATAAGGTTTTGTCAGTACTAGTAAAGGAGATAACATAACGCCAAGGCTGGTTTAACGACTCATCACCGTCGACATGCAAAACCGACATCGGCGCTTCCAGCCCGTCAACCGTTAAGGTATAGCGATTATGACTAACGCCATCTAAGCCTGCCATTAAATCGCTAAACCCGTCACCGAGTTGCCCCAAAAGACGATGAAGTTCGTTTGACATGTTGTTCTCCTATTTATTTGTGTATATTTTTTTACTCTGTATGACTAGTTGTTTCTTTTGTTGTTTGTTTTTTATTACTGTTTTTTTCCTCTGTTTTTGATACTTTTGAAGATGTTTTTTTTACTGTTGTTGCCTTTTTAGCTTTTGTTGGCGCTGTTTTACTATTTTTTGTTACCCATTCAAGTACAATGCCATCTGTTTCACTAAAGTCGAGTTGTAACGCTAATGATTGATTGTTTTGACTATTAACCTGCTGTAGTAACAAGTTAGAAACTACTGGTAAGATTTGTTGATTTAAAATACTATCGATATTACGAGCACCTGTATCTGGCAATAAGCAAGCTGAAACTAAGGTATTGCAAAGTTTTTGGCCAACATTAAACTCAATTTTGTAATGTTTTTGTAATCGAGAGGCGACTTTATTTAATTTCATTTCAACAATTTTGCGCAGTGCAACATCATCTAATGGTTTATAAATGACAGTTTGAAAACGCGCTAATAATGCTGGTTGAAAGTGTTCACGTATAATAGGGCGCAATAATTCTTGCTGTGTTGCAATATCAGCATTTGGCATTTCATCAAATAATGCCATTAATTCATCGCTGCCTAGGTTAGAAGTCATTAATATTAAGGTATTACGGAAATCAATTTCACGCCCTTCACCATCTCGCATAAAACCACGATCGAATACTTGATAAAATAGATTCAATACATCGCGATGTGCTTTTTCGACTTCATCCAATAATACAACGCTATATGGGCGTTTACGGACGGCTTCAGTCAATATTCCACCCTGACCATAACCCACATATCCAGGTGGTGATCCTTTGAGTTGTGATACGGTATGAGCTTCTTGATACTCTGACATATTAATGGTGATCAAAGATTGTTCGCCACCGAAGAGCGTATCAGCTAAAGCTAAAGCTGTTTCGGTTTTACCTACACCAGATGGTCCGACTAATAAGAATACTCCCATCGGCGCATCTTCTGAGGTTAGTCCCGTTTTTGCAGCACGGATCCGTTTAGCGATGTCAAAAAGCGCGTTATCTTGACCGACAACACGTAAGCGCAAATCATCTTCTAACATAAGCAAATGGCTTTGTTCATCTTTTAATAGACTTTCTAATGGCACTCCGGTCCAATCGGCAATAATTGAAGAGACCATTCGGCTATCAACATCAAGTGACAATAAAGGTAAACTTTTTTGTAGTTCACTTAATTTTTGCTGTGTTGCAATCAGTTGCTTTTGAATTTTTTTATCTTGTTTTAGTGTTAATTTTTGTCGTAACTCAATTAGTGTTTCAACAAGTTTTTTCTCTTTTTCAAATTGTATTTGTTGATTGGTTAATTGTTCTTGTAGTTCGCCTAGTTGTAAATCGATTTCCCCCATACGATCTGTTGATAGCTGTTCTCCTAACACTAAATCAGCTTCTATTGCTTCTTGTTCTATTGTCAATGAGGCAATTTTGGCTTCAAGCAACGTGATTGATTCAGGAATTGTATCTAGCCCCATGCGAACCCGAGCTGAAGCAGTATCAAGCAGATCAACGGCTTTATCTGGCAGTTGACGACCACTGATATAACGTCGAGAAAGCGAAACTGCTGTTTTAACAGCTTCGTCCAGTATATGTACACCATGGTGTTTTGCGTATCGTGATTTTAAACCACGTAACATAAGACAGGCTTTTTCGTCATCAGGCTCATCAACTTTAACAATTTGAAAACGACGCTCTAACGCAGCATCTTTTTCAAAATATTGTTTGTATTCAGACCATGTTGTAGCAGCAATTGTACGTAATTCACCCCTAGCTAGCGCCGGTTTTAATAAATTTGCTGCATCAGCCCCACCGGCTGAATTACCTGCACCAATAATGGTGTGCGCCTCATCAATAAAAAGTAATATTGGGTTCGGTGATTGTTGCACAGCCTCAATCACATTTTTTAATCTTTGTTCAAATTCACCTTTTACGCCAGCACCAGCTTGTAGTAAGCCAAGATCAAGCATTAATATGCTAACTTTTTCAAGGTTCTTAGGCACGTTGCCTTCTGCAATACGTAGTGCCAGCCCTTCAACTAATGCCGTTTTACCTACGCCGGGTTCCCCCACTAAGATTGGGTTATTTTTGCGACGACGAGATAAAATATCGATCATTTGTCTTATTTCACTATCGCGACCAAATACAGGATCAATTTTACCTGTTTTCGCTTTTTCGGTAATATCTTCAGTAAATCGACTAAGCGCTGCTTGATAATGTTTTTGTTGCACAGCTTGTTGTTGGTTATTCTTCGTATCAGCTGTTTGCGAATCCTGATTAGTATCAATCTTTGATTGGGATGTGCTATCGATACCATTATTTGAAGGATAGCTGTATTGATTTACTGGGCTTTCATCTGATGTTTCATTTAATTGAGTGCGCATTTTTTGTAATGACACAACGGATAAGCTAAGCAATTGCCATGTATCTTGTGCTTTTAAGCAATGAGGCATCTCTTGTAGCACTTGTAAAATATGTACTGAACGAATAACATCTTCTTGATCTTCAAGTGAAGCCTTTAACCATGCTGATTGTAATACCGCAATCAACGATGACGATAAACTAGGTTTTGTATTAATTGTGTGTGGTAAAATGTCTAAATAATTCAATAATCCTTGCCAGACTTTGTCCATATCTAGTTGGTAATGTCTTGCAATAAATGAAATATCACCTGCGCCTTGTTCTAATAATTTTAATAACCAATGTTCAAGTGTAATTTCTGGATGTGCTCTCGTTTGACATAATTCTGCCGCAGCTTCAAGTGCTCTTGCACAATATGGATTGAGTCGCCTTAATAAAACAGAAGGATCGGCAATCATTACTATTCCTTTCGTTATGTTATTGTTTATAAAAAAATGTTGATTCTGCCGTAATGGCAGAATCAACAAAAACCACATTAGGCTCTACTTTCAACCCAGCTATCTGAGTGAATGATGTTGCCATCTTTATAAGTCCAAGTGATTTTTTCGTAACGTAGTTCAATACGCTCTAAATGATTGTATTGTTCTTTTGTTGGATCTTTAATATTGTGCATTTCAGGTTTAATAGAAACAATTTTTACGTTATCCATTAATGTATTGAAATATTCAATTTCCTGACCTGCATCATTAATTTTGTACCATTTGATTTCAACAGACTTTAAGTTTTGGCCTGTAGTTACAGCTTTGTAAAGATAAGGTGATGAAGCATCAACTTCTTTAACAAATTCAAGTGCTTTATGAACGCGAGTTCCGGTTAATTTACCTGTATTACCATCGGTTGGAATGTAAACTTTGTGATCAAATTCAACCACTTCAACACTACCTTCACGTCCTACTACAGTTACAGAACCTTTAATTTCTGCACCACCATCGTCTTTTAAAAACATATACGCTGGAACTGCCATTGTTTTTACTCCTTTTTTGATTTTTATTAAACACTCTTAGTTTTCATTTGCCAAAATACAATTTGACATTTGAGGAACTAAGCTAATTTCTACTCGCCGGTTTTGTGCACGACCTTCCAGAGTGTCGTTACTAACTAGCGGTTTTTTTGCTCCATACCCTTGTATTGCAAAACAGGTTTCAGGGATATCACTGGCTTTTATAATCCAGTTTCGTACAGCTGTTGCACGCTCAAGTGATAATTGAATATTTTTATTTTCATCACCAGTGGAGTCAGTATGCCCTGCAACTAAAATAAGCCACCCTGTGCCGTGGTTAGCATTTATTTGTTTTTTCATTTCAACTAACGCATTGACTAATATTTTGGTTGAATCTGATTTTAAGCTTGATTGACCACTTTCAAATAATGCTAAACTATCTAGACGAATCACGGACGGTGCATCTTTTACGATAACTTTTTCTTCTTTAATAATAATTTTTTCTGGCTCTGGTGGTTTAGCAACATAATCACTCATAGAGACATTTAAAGGCTCAAGTAATTGCTGTCCATGATAAAGCCCCATACCTAAACGAACAGGTTCCCCCTGAGCTAAATATTGATTTAACATTGTTCTATCGCCTTTAAGTAACTCAAGTGCTTGTCGCTTTTCTTCATAACTGTCCATCGAAATTAAATGGTAATGCCGAATATCATTTTGTATTTGATCAGAAAGTTTAATATTGTTCCAAAAAGATGCGCCTAAACACCCCATAATAAATATGGATGTGATCGTAATTAATCCACAGGCCATTGTGGCAATAGGCGAAAATGGGTAAGCTATTGGCATAAATTTAATTAAGGAATCGGGCGGACTTACATTATCTTCAATTTTATGGTTATTTGGCAGTGGTAAAGTCGTGATACTTTCCCATTGTTTTTGCATAATATTGTTATTTACAATAGATTGATTTATAGGATAAATCGCTATCCCTGTTGGATTACATTTTGCAATAGGCTGTTTTGGATCAATTAATGTTGATAACACGACTTGTTCAATCCAAGATTGTGTTTCGTTTAGCAATGGTCTTAATCGTAATCGTCTTTCCCGTTCGCTTGAAGGCGTTTTAATATCATTAACCCAATTGTTTAAAGGCGATAAATAACGATCAAGCAGAAATAATTTGTGATCGACTAATTGAAACCAGTAAACAGGTAATGGATTTTGTTCATCATAAATTAAATTATTTAGACCAATATGTGTCGATAAGTAAACAGGCAGTTGATATTTTGCAATGCGACATGTATCTGCCCATGATTGACGAAATGCCTGCAATTTAGCAATGAACAATCCTTGTTTATCCTCAAGTTCAGGCGTTAAAGCAAGAAATATGCCTACCCGCCCTATCATATCTGGCCATTTTGCGATTAATGAATCATAAACAATAGGTAAATGAGAATACTCTTCAACATAGATCCATACCGCTTCGGATGAAACAACAATATTCGATTCTGCTATGGATAGATCCTCAGGAAAAAAGTCTTTTGCTGCACTACCAGTTACCAATAAGATAGGTAACCGATAACGTTGCCTTGCCGGTAATAAATCAAGCTTTTGAGTTAAAAAGTCAATATTTGTTGTTGATAAAGCAAGCATTCGCCGATAGCGTTGCATTCGCCATAGCAACCCACCTGCAATAACTAAAACTAAAACCGTACCAATAATTTTCCAACCGACTGCTATTGGTAAAAAAACAAATAGTAACAATAAACTTAATATAGCAGCATAAATGATTTGAATTCGTTTAGGGTAATCGCTCATAAATTCCCCTTTAACCTACAATTTTTTTAATCAACGTATCAAGTCGATAATCTAATAAAAAGTAAAGAACAATAACCAACAAAACGGATAGCGCAGTACAAGATAACAGCATCGTTTTGCGCCCTAAATAACGATAAGTTTTGGTTTGTTCAATAATAGGATGAGATTGTTCTGGCTCGTACTCTCGTACAGCTTCACGCAGGGCTAAAACCAAGTGTTCCCTTTCCATTTGAGGTTTATCAAGATAGCACCCTTGAAAGCCAAGCCCAAGCACTCTGTCAAAGCAACTTAATACTAATGGATCTTTTTTATCTGCTTTTAAGCGTCCGCGAATTTTTTCAAATAAATCATAACCAGCATTATGTGTATTAAAAAAAATGACTTGTAATGGTGCGCCTAACCACTCATCATAATTTTGTTTTTCGGGGTTATCACGATGGCAAAGTAATACTGTTTCATCTAATAATGCACATAGGGCATAACTTATATCATCAATCACATCTTGACTATATTGCGCCTTATATAACGTCTCACGAACGGTCGTCACTTGCTGTTTACAAAGTTCATATAATTTATGTCCTGATGGAATATTCGCTTTCGCTTTTAATTGGACAACAACTAATATTGAATCCCGTAATAATTCATCAATGACTATTGTTTGTGGTTCTATACTCATAATCTTGACCTTATGATCGCAAAACTGCGAAAAGTTCTAGTGAAATATCTGGCATTGCTCTTGGTACATAAAACTCACAACATCGAGTTTGCAACATATTTTTTGCAGCACTATGCGATAGATCCAGTGCAAAATATTGATTTTCTAAACGCATAGGTATTGCTGCTGGAACATGGCTAAGCGCTTTTATTGGGATCCCCGATAATGCTGAATGTATAATTTGCCTTACATCATCTGGTGCACCGGCTTTACATAATATTGGAAACTGAGACTGTAATTGATGTCCGGGCATACTTGAACGTACAGAGAGATAAAAATCAGCATCTTCAACAAGACGAGAATCGTTTAAGCGACCTGTCCATAATGTATCTTTATTATGTACTAAATCAATTTTAATCACTCGAGATGGTAAGCTTTCTTCTAACAAATTACGCACTAATCCAAATAATGGTGGAAACACTTCATTAAGGTTGGTGTGTTGATAAGCTGGAATTTTATCAACATCATTTGCTAATGAAAACGTTAACAATGCACCTGTTAATGCCGTTAAGGTTTGGTAAAGGTTTTCTGGGTGAATAGTTGGATTATCACGTAAAAATTTGAGTTGAGGCTCAAATGTGTTTAGTGCATTTAAAAGCCAAAATAGGGATACATCAGCTATTGCAAATTCAGCCATTTGTTCGTTACGTTCATGTCTCATGCCCATTAAACGTTGACGTTTAGCTTGTATTTGGATACATAATAATTCTAACTCTTTTATTAATGTTCCACTTTGAGTGAATAAATTAATTAGTGGAGGAAGATATTCAAAATCAAGTACAAAACGACCATTTAGATCGCGCTTAAGGCATGCAATTGGACATGTTAAATAATCACTATGATCTTCAAAATCAAATAAAAAAGTTAACGCATAACGCTCAACAGCAATTGTTTCAGCATTTTGTCCAAATAGATCTACCACTTCCATCCATTCTTGTCGATAGCGAAGCGGTCTTTCAAGTTGTTGATTGTCTTGTAGACAGTTACCTCCATTAGCTTGTAGCAATGGTATCCCAACAAATACAATGACTTCTTCACGCTCAGGTGGAACATCTGTATTTAGTGTTCTAGCTTCCGGTAATTTATCGGCCGTATCAGTATTAATTAGCACGCCATCAGGAAAGCGAATACTAATAGATTCTGCCTGCAAGCGATCGATTGTCAGCGCTTGCGTATCTATGACTAATTTTTCAATACCCCATGGGTTAGCTACTGCCATAGCAGCTAACTTTTGAGAGGAAAACTGTTGCCATAACGCCTGTTGCTGAAATTGTTGAGGTGTCAAAAAGACACCTTCATTCCATAAAGGACGAAAAATTTTCATGAATCCTACCACCCAGATTTTTTGATATTAAGCTTTAGCTTTTGGCATTTGTGATACCATCGATAAATTAATATCCATTCCTTCAACCTGGAAATGTGGGATTAAAAATGTTTTAACACGGAAGAATCCTGGGTTATCCTCAATATCTTCAACAATAACTTTTGCTTCTCGTAATGGATGAGATGCTTGAACTTCGTCACTAGGATCAGTCATTTCAGTCACAAGATTGCTAATCCATTTATTTAACTCAAGTTCAAGAACTCGACGATCTTTTGTTGTTCCAATATTTTCTCGCTGAATTACTTTTAAATAATGAGCAATACGTGATAATAAGAAGATATATGGTAAGCGAGCATTAATACGGCTATTTGCTGTTGCTTCTTTTGTATCATATAGCGCTGGTTTTTGTGCCGAATTTGCAGAGAAGAAACAAGCATAATCTCTATTTTTATAGAAAGAGAGCGGTATAAAACCTAAATTAGCAAATTCAAATTCACGTGTTTCTGGGATAAGAACTTCAGTTGGGATCTTAACTTGGTTACCTGTACCTAAATCGTAAAGATGGATAGGTAAATCTTCGACAAGTCCTCCAGCTTGTGGACCTCGAATTTGTACACACCAACCATTACGAATAAAACTTTGTACCATGTTAGCTGCAAAAGCATACGAAGCGTTAGCCCATAAATAACGACTATGTTCAATACCTTTAACATCTTCAATATAGTTAAAACTACGGACAGGTACTGTGTCAGGACCATAAGGTAAACGAGCTAATACTCTTGGTAATGTTAAGCCAACATAACGTGAATCATCCGTTTCGCGGAAACTGTTCCATTTTGTATATTCAGCTCGATCAAAATAATTTGCAATGTCTTTAATTGCAGCAACTTCTTCCATGGTTTCTTTACCAAAGAATTTTGGACCAACAGAACCAACAAATGGCATATGTGCCGCAGCTGCAACTTTTGAAATATTACGTAATAAAGCAATATCTTGTGGACCACGATCAAACTCATAATTCGAGATAGTTACACCTATAGGTTCTCCACCCGGTGTATCATATTCTTGAATATAAGTATGACGATAAAAACCTGTTTGAATGATTTCTGGTGCATCTTCAAAATCTTGGCGAAGATCTTCTTTTGAAGCATCTAATAATTCAATTTTTACGTTGCGTCGAAAATCAGTACGATCCACTAAAAATTTTAAACCACGCCATGTCGCTTCAATTTCTTGGAACGTTTCGTTATGCATAATCGCATCTAATTGTCGGCTCAGTTTTTGGTCGATTTGGCTAATATGGTAATCCAATAAATGTTTGTCTAGTTTTTCAACTTTTTGAGATGAGCTTTGAATCAATTTAAGTAAAATATCAACAGCCATCGTGACACGTTCATCTTGTGAGGACTCAAATAATACATCATTATCTTCGTATTTATCGATCTCACCAGCTTTTTGGATTGGATTTAAATTTATTTTATTAAATAAAGATTGGTAAACACTACCATTATCTTCTAAAACGGTTTGGCTAACACTTTTTTGTTCTGTTTTTTCGTTCATTGCTTTTTTCCTTATTGTTCATCAATAACGATATAATTTATTAAAAAACACTTATTTTGTGTTTTTAGATACAATTGATTCTAATTCTGCACGAAGCTCATCAGATAATTGTTCATCTTTAACAATTTTCTCTAGTTCGTAACGAAATGTAGCGTTGTCTAGTAAGTTAGATTTCAAATCTCTTAATAAATTACGCATAGCAAGCAAAGAACGAAGCTGAGGAATGTTTCTTGCAACTTGTTCAGGTTTAAAATCATTCATTGATTCAAAAGCAAGTTCTACACTAATATCGCTACCATCATCAGCAAGAGTATTTGGTACACTAATCTTGGCAGAAGGTCTAAATTCTTTTAATACTGCATCAAAATTATTTTTATTAATGGATACTTTCTCTTTTTCTGAAAGTGGACGTTTGTCTTTACCACGACCATAATCACCAATAGATAAAATTTTTAAAGGTAACTCAACTTTCTTTTGGGCCCCACCAGTATGAAGATCTAGTTGAATATTAACACGAGCAGGAGGTACTTCGTTTTGATAGCTATTTGACATATTTGATTCCTTATGAAACACGAATAAATTGATAATTTCTTAAATAATATAAATAGATAATCTTTATGATATAATAAATTATTCTAATTTTCTACAAATTTTAATAAAATTCCAAGTACTATTAATATCTTATCAATAAAAACCTAGATATTTTGATCATTAAAATAGTGTAAAAAATTGATAAATAATGAATTAATTTTTTTCAATGATCATATTTTTAAGGATATTGCCTAGTGTAAAAAAAAAAGCAAATGACAAAGATTTTTTATTCTTTTTTTATATTTTTTATTCACATTATAAATATTACCATATATCTTATTTTTGTGCTTAACCAGAGTTTTATTTATACTGATCATAAAACATACAATTAGATATGGTATAAAATATTTCCCAAAAATGCCGTTCCAAGCGTAACAAATGTAATCGCTTGTACTGCGATTTTTACCAGTCATTGTTATTCATATAATTTGTAGGAATTACTGTTTATACAATAAACCAAGCATCTGATGTTTTTTTAGCTAACACTATCGCTTTCTATTCGCATTACACTCGGAATTATTGCATAATACACAACGTATAAATTACCGAAATTAAGTTAGGAATAATTATGGAACTTCTTTGTCCAGCAGGGTCTTTACCGTCACTAAAAGTGGCTATTGATAACGGTGCTGATGCTGTTTATATTGGTTTGAAAGATGATACCAATGCCCGTCATTTTGCTGGTTTAAATTTTAATGAAAAGCGATTGTTAGAAGCTTCAGATTATGTACATAAACGCGGTAAAAAATTACATATTGCCATTAATACTTTTGCTCATCCCGAAAATTTTCAGCGTTGGCAATATGCGGTTGATACAGCAGCAAATATTGGCGCCGATGCGTTAATTATTGCTGATCTTGCCATGCTTGATTATGCGGCTGAAAAGTACCCTGATCTTGAGCGTCATGTTTCTGTGCAAGCGTCTTCAACCAATGAAGAATCGATTAAATTTTACTATAACAATTTTCAGGTACATCGTATTGTGTTACCGCGTGTACTTTCGATGCATCAAGTCAAACAGCTATCACAAGTTTCCCCTGTTCCACTTGAAGTATTTGCTTTCGGTAGCCTGTGCATTATGGCGGAAGGACGCTGTTATTTATCATCCTATTTAACCGGTGAATCGCCCAATACCGTTGGAGCTTGTTCGCCAGCAAAATTTGTTCGCTGGGAAGAGACAGAAAAAGGGCTTGAGTCACGACTCAATAATGTGTTAATTGATTGCCATAAAAAAGGCGAAAATGCGGGTTACCCAACGCTATGCAAAGGGCGTTATTTTGTTGGCGATAAGCTTTATCATCCAATCGAGGAGCCAACCAGCTTAAATACTATTGAGTTATTACCTGAACTATTTGCTGCTAATATTGCCTCGGTTAAAATTGAGGGGCGTCAGCGTAGCCCTGCTTATGTTGAACAAGTGACCAAAGTATGGCGACAAGCCATCGATCGCTATAAAGCCAATCCGCAATCATTCCAAACAGAAAAAAGCTGGATGGATACGCTTGGCTCTGTTTCAGAGGGAACACAGACAACATTAGGCGCTTATCACCGTAAATGGCAATAACTTAATTTGTCTATTAAAACAAATAATTAAAAAATATACATTTTAAATGTAATATTTCGCTTTTTATATCTTCTGTTTTTTGTAAATAAATACAGGCGATAAGGTATTATGTTTAATAATTTAATTCATCTAATATAAACAATATTGTGAGCAAAACTATGAAATACGCATTAGGACCAGTACTTTATTATTGGCCTAAAACCACAACAGAAGCGTTTTATCATGCTGCCAAAGAGAGTGCAGCAGATGTTATTTATATGGGCGAAACGGTGTGTACCAAACGCCGTGAAATGAAAGTTGTCAATTGGCTTGAACTGGCAAAAGAAATTGCTAAATCGGGTAAACAAGTGGTACTTTCAACCCTAGCGTTACTTGAAGCACCATCAGAATTAAATGATTTACGACAATTAGTCAATAACGGCGATTTTTTAGTCGAAGCAAATGATTTAGCTGCCATTAATATTGCGCAAGAGCATAAATTACCATTTGTTGCAGGCCCCGCTATTAACTGTTATAACGCATTAACTTTAAAATTATTACAAAAACAAGGGATGGTGCGTTGGTGTATGCCGGTTGAGCTTTCTCGTGATTGGTTAACCAATGTACTTAATCAATTTGAAAATTTAAATATTAAGCGAAATTTTGAAGTTGAAGTCTTTAGCTACGGTTATTTACCTTTAGCTTATTCAGCGCGTTGTTTTACCGCTAGATCAGAAGACAAGCCTAAAGATAAATGTGAAACATGTTGCATTAACTATCCCGTTGGGCGTGAAGTGTTCTCGCAAGAACAGCAAAAAGTATTTGTGCTAAACGGTATTCAGACTCAAAGTGGTTATTGTTATAACTTAGGCAATAATCTCAAAGAGATGAAAGGATTAGTGGATATTGTTAGAATTTCACCACTTGGTCTTGAAACACTTGATATTGTCAAGCAGTTCAAAGCTAACGAAGATGGATTAAACCCACTACAAATTGAACATAAACGAGATTGTAATGGTTACTGGAATGGTATTGCCGGACTTGAACTTACCCAATAAGCATTTTGTACCTGAGCAATTTAGGGCGGATTTTCCTGCGCTTAATAGTGAAAGCGTATATCTTGATTCGGCAGCAACCGCACTTAAACCACAAGTGATGATTGATGCAACGCTTGCTTACTATTTAGAAAATACCGCAACAACCCAGCGTAGTTTGTATAATACCGCCCTGCAAGTCACCGCAACAATTGATAAAGCAAGACAAAATGTTGCTGATTTAATTCATGCCAACAATAGTACTGAAATTATCTGGACACGAGGAGCAACTGAATCGATTAACTTAGTCGCACAAAGCTATGCTCACCCGTTGCTACAACCTGATGATGAAATTATTGTGAGTGAATTAGAGCATCATAGCAATTTATTACCTTGGCTAATTGTTGCAAAACAAACGGGGGCTAAAGTCATAAAATGGTCATCAGATATTGATGAATTATCATCGCTACTGTCAACAAAAACCAAAATTGTTGCAATAACCCAAATGTCAAACGTCACTGGATTTTGCCCTGATTTAGCGACAATTAGCCACATTGTTCATCAACATAATGCTATTTTAGTTGTTGATGGTGCTCAAGGTATTGTTCACCATGCGCTTGATGTTCAGCAATTAAATATCGATTTTTATGCTTTTTCTGCCCATAAATTGTATGGACCAACGGGTCTTGGTGTTTTATATGGTAAGCAGGTTTTACTTGAGCAAATGTCGGTTTGGCATGGTGGCGGTAAAATGTTAAAAAGTGCCTCATTTGATGATTTTATTCAAGAAGATCTCCCCTATAAATTTGAAGCAGGCACCCCCAATATTGCAGGCATTCTTGGCTTTAACGCAACACTTGAATGGTTAAAAAGTTGGGATAATAAGCAAGCAGAGAACTACACAAAGCAACTCGCTGACTACGTAAAATCACAACTAAACAAATTTGCGGATATTCAATTTTATAGTGTGGATAGTAGCCCGATTATTACATTTAATATCAATGATATTCATCATAATGATATTGCTATCTTATTAAGTGAACAAAATATTGCGATCCGCACTGGTGAGCTTTGTGCCCAGCCTTTGATGAATAAATTAGGTTGCCACGGAGCGGTTCGTGTTTCATTGATGCCATATAATAATCAGCAAGATGTGGATCAATTTATTTCAGAGTTGCAAAATGCAATTGAAATATTAGTGTGATTTTATACTAAAACGTATAGTTTCCTGAAACTTTTTTACAAACAGTTAACCGTAAATAGGTCAATATTATGCTATCACAGCAAAGCTTAACCGAATTATTTGCAAAGCAACGTACTTGGCAAGATCGCTATCGACAGTTGGTAATGCTAGCAAAGCAATTGCCTGATTTTCCTGGCGAGCAAAAAACAGAGCAGAACCAAGTCAATGGCTGCGAAAATCGAGTTTGGCTTAGTTATCACAAGCAGGCCGATAATACTTATATTTTTAGTGGCGATAGCGAAGGGCGAATTGTGAAAGGGTTATTAGCCATTTTAATCATCATTGCTAATCACAAAACAGCACAAGAAATTGCAGCTATCGATTTTCAATCCCTATTAAGTCAGTTAAAAATTTCCGATGAGCTAAGCCAATCACGTTTGCAAGGGCTTGCTAAATTAATTGAGCGCATAAAATCAATCAGATAAGTTTTGATAATCTTTATTTAACATGATGTGTGAGTTAATTTATAACCCTGAAGAGTAACAGAAGGGAATCAAACAGTAAAAAAATTGAATCCAAATTAAGCTTTAGAATTAACCAAAAAATTAGATGACATACCGCACCCCTGAAAATTTAAAAATATTGCGATGATAATTACCATCGCACCAAGCCACATTATTTGAGAATTTATAATATAATGTCATCAAACATAAATAGGGAGATGACTAACAGTTAAATTTTTATTTATCGATAATTATTTCACTGGTAAATACTGCGCCATTATTCGACAATGTCCTACTCCTGACCAAGAAGCATAAGAGCCAATAACATAAAAGTTCTGTTTAGCTCTTGATGCCGCAACGTTAATAATATTAGGTGTACCAGCCGCCCATAGACGCGCTCCATTATGTTTATTTTCTGGAGCTCCAAGCACTAATATCACGCTATCTGCTTCCCGCCCTTGAACTGTATGAATAGTTCCGATTCGGTCAATGATCCATTGATTTAAATTAATATTAAGTTTTTCAAAAAGGTCTTTTTCTTTTCTTAAACAGTTTCTTAATTCGTTAGCCACTATCTTGAATGGCGTAATAATAAATAAATCGGGCTCGGTAATGCCTTGATGGGCAATTTTATTTAAAAGCTCAATCACTATTTTTCCCTCATCAGGACACCATTTTGTATCCGCTTGACCATTTAAATCAAACCAACAAGAAGAACCCAATATATTACCAATCACGCCTGGTTGATGGTGCCCTGCTGCATAAACCATTTGCCCATCATAAGCAATATGATTAGAAATGCTAAACATTGGCTCACAACAGCGTCGATGCACTAATAATGGGATCCCGACATTACGTCCTCCTGTATCATTCCTAAAAGAAGATTGGTAACTAGAAGCTCTATCAGCTAGTGTTTGAACAGAAGCATCAGGTGCGCTCCAAAGTGTTTTATTTACGTTAAAAAATCGACATATCTCTTCGTTTAAACGTAATGGAATAGAAGTAACGGGCGGAATTTGTAATGGATCACCAACAACAATGGTTCTTTTGGCACGAGCTATAGCACCCACAGCAGCTTGGGGTAATGCTTGTCCTGCTTCATCAATTAATAACCAGCCAATTGAATCTTGATTTAGATCTCCCATCATACGTTCAAAAGAAGCAAATGTTGTTGATATAACAGGCACGGCAAGAAACAGCGTTGACCATAAATCAGATAAAAATTGTTTTTTGTCTTGTTCTTTTAGCGCACCAGGCATCATAAAAATACTTAAATTATGTAGGATTTTTTGAGCACTAGCATTTATAAAGGCTTTGTGAAGATCCATAGCTAGCATGAACAGTCGCTCTCGTTTTTTATGTAATTCATTTGGTAACCAAGGGGAATTTAGATTATAAAGCTGATGATCAGCAAAAAAAGTTTTATCCTCAATAAGACGATTACCGAGTTTAGTGCGATAAGAATCAATATATTGGTTCAATCGCGCTAGCTCATTTTGTTGTTTAATTTGGGATTGTTGTATATTCGATTGTTTTTGTTCTAATTTTTGTTTTTCAGATAAAAGTTGTTCTACAACAGCTTGCGCATTTAGAAAAAGTTTTTTTCTAGAGTATGATGATTGTTGTAATTCTTTATGTTTATGTAACCATTGCATCCAAGCCTGAGTACGAAATAAACGAGCAAACAATCCCGGCTTTTTTTTCTTACTTAGGTTCTCAATATGTTGGGATTTCTCATACAATGCTTCATAAGACTGATATTCTGCTTGTTGCTGCGCTAATTGTAAATCTAGTTCTTGTTTCTTTTGTTGATAATTTTGTTGAACAGTATATTGTTCAGTAACTTTCTGACTAATTTTTTGCTTATTTAAACAAGCTTGTCGTAGTTGTTCTAATGTCTTTAATGCAGCTTCAATTTCTGATTTAAGTTTCAAGAATTCATTTTTTTTTGCTTGCCATAAGCTTACGGCTTGTTGAAGTGTTGTCGCTGGTCGCTCTATTGAAACAATTTCTGGTATTTTACGGGCAATAACGTTGCCTTGCTCATCTGTAATCTCTTTTGTAACATCATCACCTTTAGCAGCTTTTAAATAAATGCGAAAACCATACTCTTCATTCCACCAAAATGTTTTTTGAAAAATTGTCCGATTTTTGCTATTGCCAAGCACAGCAGCCATCATGCCCCAAGTTTCATTCAATGGTAAATTTGAATTGTCGGTTTGCTTATTATCATCAATCGATAAATTATAAACATGATTACTTATTGCACTAAAATAGTTAAATTCATCAACCGAATAACCAATAGCTTTACTTGCTGGTAACTCTTTACTGATGTTTTCGACTGCTTTATTATTACTTGAAGCCACAACTATTTCATGCCCTTTTAAGCAAGTATCTAGTTGATAAAGCTGATAAAATCCTTTTCCTGCGGGAATTTTACCTCCGACAGGTATAAAAGCTTTCTCGGGTTCATCAAAAGCACACATTGCCAGAGCACGATCAACAACAGCCGAAGCCACAATGTCCCTTAGCAATGTCGTTTTACCCGTTCCAGGAGGGCCATTTACAGCAATAATGCCACCATTATCCCTCAATTCCATTCTTGTTAAATTAACAGCCGCTTGTTGTAAAGTGACCAACGGATGTCCACCTGGCGAAGGCCAACGGGATAAACTTATATTCTTTGGAGCCAAAACTTTTTCTAAAAGAACGTGATTAGTCAACAAATCATTCACATTTTTTATTTCTGTTATACCCAAATAGGCTTTAATTCCTTTATTAACTGTTTTGTTTTCTACTTGTTGAGCGATTTTAAGCAGATCATTAAAATAGAATGAATTTAATAGTGGTAGTTCTGGCGGCGTTTTCGCTTTGAAATGGTGGTACGTACGAATAATATACTCAGGTGGCTGAACAAGATGATCGGGTAGTTCAAACTGATTAACCAACCAATAAAAAGCATTAATGATCATTGTTTTATTTAATGGTATCAGTTGACCTTGCTCATTGGTTTTACGTAATAATTTTTGAAGATGCGCCAGAATGGTGCGTTCAATGTTTATCCATTGATTAAGTCCATTTAATTGTTTATTTAACGTTAAAGGTAAAGCCCAAGCAAAACTAGAAATTGCAATACCGTTTTCTTCTAATAAAACACCATTATTATCGACCAGTAATGAACCGATAACAGCGTGTTCTGTAGTTCTTTGGTTTAGTTCTTCATCTCGACCAAATACTTTAATAAGATCTTTGATTGCTTCTGACATAGAAATTGAACCTAAGCACACCTGATAATAGATCTTATAATTAGGTCTGCTTTTTTGCTGCTGTAACCACGGCAAACCCGTATGAGTTGTATTGATAATATTATTACGATCACCATTAGCTAAATCTTCTGGTTTTTTGTAAGTTTGAGGCGCCAAAGCTTCTAACGCACTCCAACTTGAGAGAATCGATAATGGATCGTTGTTTCTATCTATTCTAAGACTATTCACTTGTTCGTTTATTCTTTTTATTTCTGGTAATTGAGAGTAAGTCTGAACTTTATGCATACACTCCGCTATGTGGCTAGATTGCTCGACCGTTTGAGTCGCATGTTGATGATGATTTACATCCACGTCTTTTGAAATAATCTTATTGTCGTTTACTTTTTCTACCTGTACACAACGCTGAAATTGTGAATCTTTTTCTATTGCTTGTTTGTTGTTTATTATCTTCTCACTAAAATGTTGACTATCAGAATTCTGATTGTTCACTTTTTCTTTTAACGGTACAATTTTTTTATTTTTTGACAGATAATCACTTGTTTTTTCTAATAAAATCATAGCTTTCTTGGTTGAACGGCACTCCAATTCCATCACAATCAGATTTAAGATTTCAAGATTATTATTATTTTCTTCGGCAAGATTTTGTAATTGTTCAATGTTATATCTAAAATAGGGTCTGTTATTTTGACGTATCATAATACTATTTAATCCTTATTTTTGCGTCAACAAAGGTACAACTAAGCTAGCACTTTATGGCATATAACCTAAATATGCTTTTATTTTCAGCATACCACATCATAAATTGTTTATTTAGGTAATACAATTTTTTCATATTGTTGTTATCAATACTGTACGTTGCTCCATTTTTGAACAACTTAGTTTACCATCTAACTTTATCCTGTTAAATTAAACCTATCAAAAAATAGTTTTATATATCAAATGATAGATTCCTGAAAATTTTTTACAAAATAGTCAACCATAAATAGGTCAATATTATGCTATCACAGAAAAATTTAACCGAGTTATTTGCAAAGCAACGTACTTGGCAAGATCGCTATCGACAGTTAGTGATATTAGCCAAGCAATTGCCTGATTTTCCTGGCTAGCAAAAAACAGAGCAGAACCAAGTCAATGGCTGCGAAAATCGAGTTTGGCTTAGTTATCACAAGCAGGCCGATAATACTTATATTTTTAGTGGCGATAGCGAAGGGCGAATTGTGAAAGGGTTATTAGCCATTTTAATCATCATTGCTAATCACAAAACAGCACAAGAAATTGCAGCTATCGATTTTCAATCCCTATTAAGTCAGTTAAAAATTTCCGATGAGCTAAGCCAATCACGTTTGCAAGGGCTTGCTAAATTAATTGAGCGCATAAAATCGGTTGCATAAAAAAGGGGACTAATGCGCCCCCTGTCTTTTATATAGTTTCCGTTAATTTTCAGTATAAGTGTAAAGTGTGATGACTTTTTTTACACCACTGACTTTACTTGCAATTTCAGCTGCTGCTTTGCCTTCTTCTGGTGTAACAATTCCAATTAAAAATACTTCACTGTTTTCGGTTACCACTTTAATTTTGCGAGCTTTAGTTTTGGCATCTAAAACTAACCGAGATTTAACTTGAGTAGTTATCCAAGTATCATTAGTAATTGTCACTGCCCCAACGGGTTCCCCAATACGAATTTGGTTATAGACTTTTTTTACCCCTTCAACTTGATAAGCAAGCTTTTCTGCTTGTTCAACTTGTTCACTATTGGCTTGTCCAACTAAAAGGATATTACCACCATAAGCACTCGAAACGATACGCGAGCCAATAAACAAAGGTCCATGGTCTTTAATTTTTATACCCATGCGTGAACTGAGCGTTGTATCATCAACTTGGGTGCCAGTGGTACGAGGATCTGTAGCAACTTTTGCTGTTGCACCTGCACCAACGCCAATAACTGCAGCAACGCAACCTTGTAATGTTAATGTACAAAATATTAACATTATCATTAAGGTAATTTTTTTCATTATCACTCCTTATGACTTATTACTTAGTAATAATCAAATTCCAATAAATTTACCATTATTATGCCTTGTAGATATTGATTTGCAAAATGATTTTATGATTTATGCAGGCTTATAATGGTATTTATATTTCATTATAACTTAGCCACACCATAAATTCCCGCCTTGAATTTCAATTTTTATTTTGGTGTAAAATCTGCTATCTTTTGATAAAAAATAAATCAGATGATTGGAATAAAAATATGAATCAAGATGTTATTGATTGGTTATATGGCTTGTCTGCGCCAATGGTTGCCTTAAGCAAGAATAATGGTGCAAGTTATACTTCACCATTCTTTTATCCCGATCGGGATTTTATGGATATGAGTGAAAGTTGGAGAATTGATTCTCGCCAGACATTACTAAACTGTGTCTTTGATATGGTTGATGATGGGCATGCACCTTTATTATCTCAATATTATTCAATCTATTCTCGATTTTCTGAATCAGACTGGCATGATTATTGCCAAGCACAAGATGATTATCAAAAAATATTACTAGAGTTTGTTGAACAAACTTTTTGCGTATGTGGCTATGGCGGCATTCGTAGTTGGGATTATGCACGTATGGGATATGTGCTACGCAATGGCACGACCAATAAATATATTACCGAAGAAGAAGCGCTATGGATTTTTTCAAGAATTGCTGTTCGTTCTCAATATTTTTATGAATCTTGGCATAACTACTTTGCGGGTTGGTCGGTTGGTTTTCAATTTTGGGAATCACTCAACAATAAAGAAGATCTTGAAGTATTACGCTGTGAATTAACCCGAGCATCACAAACAAATACCATGAAAATATTAATTACCGACAAGGATTCTCCTTGCAATCGCCTGCCTTGGTATATTGAGATTGACGAACTAGAAAAGCCTGAATCACTAACGGAGTATGATTGGTCATGAATACAAATTTTTGGCAATTGCTGGGCATAGATCAAACAAAAGATACAACTGTTATTCGTCAAGCCTATCGTGCAAAATTACCCTCATATCATCCTGAAACGGATCCTGACGGGTTTAAAGCATTGCGCGAAGCTTACGAATCGGCAATGAATTATGCAAATTTGCCCGAAACAGCCGTTGACGAAACTGCACAGAAATCAGAAGAAAAAGAAGCGCCATCATTAACAGAAGAACAAATTAAAGCGAATGAAATTTGCGATGCTTATCAAGCCCTATTAGAAGATCCACAGCGTTGCTATAACATTGATGAATGGCAAAAATTTATCGGCTCATTCTATGACTATCCCATGACAGTTATTGATTCGGTAAAATGGCGGCTATTAGAGTTAAGTTACGAAACAACAAATATATCCGAATCATGTGTCAAAATTTTAGCCGATAATTTGCGCTGGCGTCAGCAATTGATGACACAATTCACTGATGAATTTGAAAAATATGATAATTATTTAAATCACATTGATCGTGGCGATGTCTTTGATTACACATGCTTACCGACAACAAATAAAATACTACAAAATACAACTATCGATTATATATATTATACCAAATGGTTATTTTGGGAACGTAGATCTGAAGATGTTTATGCATTTTTATGTCAAGATACAGTTATTTACCTTCCTGATGATAAAAAATTTATGCTCGAATTTGCTCATTGGCACAGTGCTGCGAGCCTAAAAAATCAATCTATTTTGGATTACGCTTTAAAATGCATTGCCGAAGGCGATCAAGACGAAAATATTATTATCGAGTGGAAATATATTGCTGCCATCCAATATACTTTGCTTGAAGATAAACAAAATGCCTTACAGGCTTGGTTAGAATTGTATTATTCAGGTCATTATCAACAAAAAGCAGAAAGCTGGATAGCAGGTTGGTGTGTTTATTTTGAAAAAAATTACTTCCCATTATTAGTTATGGCACTGAATAATAGTTATTGTGTCGCGGTCGATAAAACAAAAAATTATTTGCATACTATTCCGCAAATTACTGCAACCACAACGGCACGATTAGCTGGGTTAGAAGATATCAATGAATATTCAAAAGAAATCGTCGACTTTGTTAATTGGGCTTTGAGTACAAACTGGAATTATAAACAAGTCTTATCAATATTGTTACGTGATGATGGTAATAATCGATTATATCGTTTATATCGACATGCCATTATGTTGCGCCATGGTAACGAAAGATTATTACAAGAAATTTTAGATGAGCAAAGTGATGATCCATTTGAACAATTTATTTTGCAACATTTGCAACGCCAAGCACAACAACATCTTGCATGGCTTACAGAACTTTCGCCAGTACAAGAATTTAAAGCATGGTTATTTGATAATAATGAAAATGCTCAACTTCCAACCCAATTCGATCCCGACGAAGATGGCAAGCAAGTTTTATATGGTCGTTTATGGTTAGATAGATTCGAAGATATCCCTGATATTGCTCAATCACACTTATATCAAAGCTTTCATTATTCAAATATGGAGATGTTTGATTGGATTACGTTTTTAAAATTTAATAATTATTATCAACTACCAAAATCTCCAGATCCTTCAGTTATTGCTAATAAGAAAGAAGCTTATTGGCAATGGTATCGTCGTTACTTATTAGTAGTCGCAATTGCTTGTGAACCAATAAAAACTGCGAATTATCTTCAACAAGAAAATAATACCTTTGTTCTCGAGGAGGATGACCCATTTAAACCGTTAATAGAGATATTTAAGTATGGAAATTGGAAAAATGAAACAGAGTTATATAATCTGATTAATAATGATGGCAGACTAATTAATTGTGTTTTAAACAATTATCAAAATTCGATTGAATGGTTTATTGATGCGCCTCACCTTATTGATTTTGATGATATTGGGCAAAAACTAGAGTACGCATGGGCACAAAAACTGGCTAATAGAAATCCGATTTATTTAATGCTGTTATACATAATTGTATTAAATAAACCTGAGCAAAAAACCAAATTAGATAATATGTTACAAAATATTACTGGTGATAATAAAGAGTTAATAGAAATAGCCAAAGATCTGCAAGATAATTGGATTACACCATCTTTTGATAGCAAAAAAAACAGTTGTCCTGAACAATTAAAAAAAATAGCAAAACTTGCTGAACGTTGTTTGTCTAATTATTATGGTATATGTAATAACGATGAACTTGAAATGTTAGACAAGTTTAAAGACAGCAGTGACAGTGATTTAGTCTTACGGCTTTGTGCAGCATTACTTATAGCAAAAAATACCGAAAATCAACAAAAACTGGACTCACTGCCATTACCTAAAAATAAATGGTGGCAGTTTTGGCGTTGGAAAGGCCGAACCAATATAAAAGGTTTTATTATACAATTATGTTGTAGCTTCATTGTGTTAAAATTAATGACCGTACTTAACAACAATTTTGAATTGAATAATCCTACTTTCTCGATAATTTGTTATTTTGTTGTTGTAACCAACACAGTTTTTGCTTTAAAACGACGTTTTAATGATATCGATAACGGAAAAAAAACTTTCCGCGCTTATGTGGATAAAATACTGGTTTTTTCATTATTTTTGGCACCATTTTGGGTTTCTAGCATCGAACTCACTAACCGTTTTGGATCGCCAGTAGAAAAAACAACCAAAAAAAAGGAAAAGTAAACAAAATAAATTCCTCTTTTTTATCTCTAAAAAAGAGGAATTTTTATATTTTTAAAATTTTATTGGTTATCGATTAAGATCTTGTAGATCGGATTCAATTTCACAACGAATTTCGTTAATTTCTTCAGAATTTTGTCTATTTAATACTTCCATAAAAGCTTCAATATATGATCCAATTAATAGTCGTTCATCACCCAATGATTGGGCCCATGCTCGTTCTAATCTAGCCAATAAGGTACGATTTGGCATTTCGTCACGTGGATGAATCTTAAGTGATTTTAAGCGTTCATGACTTTCTTGTTTTTGTTTGTCAGTTAATCCAATTGGACTATGATCAATCACTTTGCCATGTTGCTTACCTGTTTCAAGCAAAACCACATCAACTTCTAATAAACCATTTAGATCATAACTAAAGCGAACATCAATCCCTTGTGTTTTTTCCATTGGCGTTACAGGCACTTCAAACTCATCAATTAAAACATTGTTTTCAACGCGTGGATTTTCACCTTGGTAAACCGAAATACAAATCATCTTTTGTTGAGGATGAGTTGTATAAAATGTTTTTACTTTCGAAGTTGGTACAATAGTATTACGTTCAAGAATGGGGGAAAATAATCCACTGACATTATTTGAACAACTTTCAATCCCAAGAGTATAAGGACACACGTCGGTGAGAATGACTTCTTCTATATCTTTATTACGCAATCGGCAAGCAGCTTGAACAGCGGCACCTTGAGCGACAATTGTAGTTGGGTTTATATGACGATAAGGTAATTTTCCAAATAATTTAGTAACCAATTCGCGCACTACACCAAGTCGTGATGAACCGCCAACTAATACAATATGCTCAAGCTGATTAGGCTTTAAACGTGCATCATTTAATGCTTGTTCGACCGGTGCTCGCAAACGGTTAAGTAACGGTAACCAGATCATTTTAGCTCGGCTTTCATTGAGTGCAAATTGCCACTGCTTATCTTGCCAAAACCACGTCAAATTGTGCATCTGTTCACCATTTAATTTGCATTTTAATTGCTCTGCCAAATCTAACAATCGAGCATAATCATCTGCTGGAATATCTTGTTGTTTAAGATTCCATTCACTTAAGCAAGCTTTAACAAGCTCTTGGGTAAAATCTTCACCACCTAAATAGTTATCACCTGCCGAAGCGTGCACTTCAATAATTGGCATCGAATATTCAAGCACAGTCACATCAAACGTGCCACCACCTAAGTCAAATACTAAAGTATTACCTGATTGGTCTTCATGTAATCCGTATGCCATAGCAGCTGCTGTTGGTTCATTAATTAAACGCACAGCATTTAATCCCGCTAACTCAGCAGCAAAACGAGTTTGCTTACGCTGTTCATCATTAAAATAAGCAGGAACAGAAATGACAACATCACGAATTTCTTGGTTTAAAAAAGCCTCTGCATCTGCTTTCAATGATTTTAAAACCATGGCTGAAAGTTCAGTTGGCGTAAATTTTTTGTCACCTAATTCGAAAACTTTATTTGAACCTAAAAAGCGTTTAAAAGCGGCTGCGCTACGATTAGGATGCGTGGTTAAACGGGACAATGCCGCATGTCCGACTAAAATAGAATCGTCTTCATCAACACTAACTGCAGATGGTGTAACAACTTCACCAATTGAATTAGGAATGAGGAGTGGTTTACCATCTTGCCAAACACAAATTAAACTATTTGTCGTACCTAAATCAATACCTATCGGGTAACTCATAACCCCTCTGAATAATATAATAATTTCCTATTGTTTAGATTATATACTAGTGATCACTTGAATTGCAAAAATGATGTTAAAAACCGGTAAAAACAGTTTATGAATATTCTTTAAAGATAATGAGTTTATTCGTTAATTTCGATAATTTGACTAACCAGTTTCCCTTTCTTTAATTTTGTTATGATAAATTCCCCGACCTTAACTTGCTCAAAGCGACGAACCACTGTGTTGTTTTGGTTTGTGGTAACAGAGTAACCTCGCTCGAGTGTAGCCAGCGGACTAACGCTATTGAGTTGTGAAGTTTGTAACACAAATTGATGCTGTGACTTTGTTAACTTCTGATCAACTAAATTAATGAGTTGCTGCTGTTTTTGTCGAACCAATTGCCCTAAATAGGTGATGTTATTTTGTGGCGATACTCGTAATAATCGTCTATCTAAAAAGTTATGGCGATTTGACTGCTTGAGAAAATATTGCTGAATATTTTCATATAATGAATGACGATAGGTTAAAAGTTGATTCAATTGTTTTTCTAATTTTGTTTGCGGATGTTGAGTCTGCAATTGATGATGCCATTTATTGAGTTTTTCTCGACACTGTATTAAATAATAATCCATTGCCATGGATAAATGTTGTTCTTTTGCTTGAATACGTTTTATTTGATCCAAATTATCATGACTCACTAATTCGGCTGCAGCAGATGGCGTGGCCGCTCTAACATCAGCCACAAAATCGGCAATGGTAAAATCAATTTCATGCCCAACCGCACTGACAATAGGTAATTGACTTGTAAAAATAGCCCTTGCCACCACTTCTTCATTAAATGACCATAAATCTTCAAGCGAGCCACCGCCTCGCCCAACGATTAATACATCACATTCTTGACGAATGTTGGCAATTTGAATCATTTTAGCAATTTGCCCTGCCGCTTCACTGCCTTGTACTTGTGTTGGGTAGATAATCAAATGCAAGCTCGGATCTCGCCGTTTTAATATTTGGCAAATATCATGCAGCGCAGCACCCGTTGACGAAGTGATAATCCCAACGGTACGAATATTTTCAGGTAATGGCTGTTTATAAATAGGATCAAATAAGCCTTCGTCAGACAGTTTTTGTTTTAATTGCTCAAATTTTTGCTGCAATAATCCCGCACCTGCAGGTTGAATTTTATCAATAACCAGTTGATATTCCCCGCGCGCCTCGTACAATGTAACAGTTGCTCTCACTAAAACCTGCTGTCCATTTTGTGGTGTAAAACTGGCACGAAAATTACTATTACGAAACATGGCACAACGAACTTGTGCACTATCGTCCTTTAACGAAAAATACCAATGTCCTGATGATGGGCGTGAAAAGTTTGAGACTTCCCCCATTAACCAAATCTGACCAATAGCATTACAAAGCAGATCCTTAACCATTTGATTAAGATCTTTAACCGATAGAATCGAACTGTTTTGCATGCGATTATCCTTTTACAACTATATTATAACTAGACAAGTTTAAACTAAATCAAATTGAGCCCAAATTGGCGCATGATCAGATGGCTTTTTCATTGCACGAATATCATAATCAATCCCAGTTTGCTTGCAATACGCCATCATTTTTTGGCTTGCTAATATTAAATCGATTCGTAACCCAGTATGGCTATCAAAACCTTTTGAACGATAATCAAACCAAGAATATTCAAGCTCAGTTGGATGAGCATTGCGGTAAGTATCAATAAAACCAAGCGACATTAAACTATTCATCCATTCACGTTCTTCGGGTAAAAATGAACATTTACCCGTGCGTAGCCAACGTTTACGGCTATCTTGTGAAATGCCAATATCTAAATCAGTTGGGCAAATATTCATATCGCCCATAATTAAAGATAACTGATTACTTAATTGCCGCTGGTTAATATAGGCTATTAAATCCTGATAAAACTTACGTTTAGCTGGATATTTAATTTCATGATGTAAACTTTCACCTTGAGGAAAATAACCATTAATTACCGTTAAATTGCCTTGACTAGTTGGTAATTCAACCATGATCAAACGACATTGCGCATCATCACTATCAGTAGGAAAACCACACTGTACAGACAGAGGCTTTTGCTTAGTTAATAACGCCACCCCATAGTGGCTTTTTTGTCCGTGATAATGTAAGTGATAACCGAACTGTGCTAACTCGTCAACGGGAAACTGATCGTTATGAACTTTAGTTTCTTGTAAACCAATTATATCTGGTTGGTGAGTATCAATAATTGCTGCTAACTGATGAATTCGCGCGCGAAGGCTATTAATATTAAACGAGATAACTTTCATGATTATTTTATTATGTTAGATTTAATGTTGCAGTTGCCCCATCCTACCAAAAATACGTTATACTGTTAAGCTATTACAGAAAGAGTTGTCATTTGTGATAAAAGGAATCACCAAATATGTCTACCGAATTACTTGCCTTGCGCGATAAAATCGATGAAGTTGATAAATCCATTTTATCTTTAATTACCAAGCGATTAGCATTAGTTGCCGAAGTCGGCGAAGTAAAGAGCAAACACGGTATTCCGATTTATGATCCTAAGCGTGAAGCAGACATGCTAGCAAAAAGACGACAAGAGGCTGAAAAAGCAGGCATATCCCCCGTTTTGATTGAAGATATTTTACGTCGTTTAATGCGTGAATCTTATATTAGCGAAAATGACAAAGGCTTTAAAAAAGTCTATAGTGGCCAAGGCTCGATAGTAATTATTGGTGGTAATGGGCAAATGGGGCGGTTGTTTGCTCGATTATTTACTTTATCTGGCTATCAAGTTAAAACATTAGGTTCCAAAACGATGCATCAAGCTGCCGAAGTGGTTACCGATGCTGCGGCAGTGATTGTCACCGTACCGATAAACAAAACTTGCGAAATCATCAAACAATTACCGCCATTACCCCAAAATTGTATTTTAACAGATTTTACATCCATAAAAGCCAAACCACTCCAAACAATGCTTGATAAGCATCAAGGCCCTGTAGTCGGATTGCACCCTATGTTTGGCCCTGATGTACCCAATTTAGCTAAACAAATCATCGTTTATTGTGAAGGTCGCAATCCCGCAAAATATCAATGGTTAATTGAGCAAATGCGTATATGGGGAGCTAATTTGTGCGCCATGGATGCCAAAGAACATGACAAATGCATGTCGTTCATCCAAGCTCTGCGTCATTTTACTTCTTTTTCGTATGGTGTTAATTTACAACGTGAACAAGTTGATTTAGAACAATTAATCGCACTTTCTTCGCCTATTTATCGCCTTGAACTGATGATGGTTGGGCGTTTGTTTGCTCAAGATCCCGAGCTATATGCCGATATCATTATGGCATCGGATGATAATATCGAATTAATCAAACGCTATTACGAACGCTTTGGACAAATGGTTAAATTAATTGAACAAAGCGACAAAACAAAATTTATCCAGAATTTTAACGAAGTAACTACTTGGTTTGGCTCTTACGCAGAGCGCTTTATCAAAGAAAGCCAAGTATTATTAAAATTTGCCAATGATAATCGAGAGTAACTTAATACTAAGCGGTATACTTTCCTGAAAGTTTTTTACAACTTAAAATATACGTTTATCAAAAATCATTTAGTATGAGGGAATAAAATGTCTAATCGAAAATATTTTGGTACCGATGGGATTCGCGGTAAAGTTGGAGTGTATCCTATCACACCAGATTTTGCGCTCAAATTAGGCTGGGCAGCGGGTCGTGTGCTAGCCAAAGATGGCGTGAAAAAAGTATTAATCGGTAAAGATACCCGTATTTCAGGCTATATGCTTGAATCAGCACTAGAAGCAGGATTTGCTTCTGCTGGCGTTGCAGCTGCTTTTACAGGCCCCATGCCAACGCCAGCTATTGCTTACTTAACCCGTACTTTTCGAGCTGATGCTGGCGTAGTTATTTCGGCTTCACACAACCCTTTTTATGATAATGGCATTAAATTCTTTTCAAGCGAAGGCAAAAAACTTGATGATGCAATCGAATTAGAAATTGAAACTGAACTTGAAAAAGAGATCGATTGCGTAGAATCTAAACAACTCGGACGAGCAAGCCGTATCACCGATGCAGCAGGCCGTTATATCGAATTTTGCAAAAGTACATTCGATCATGATTTAAGTTTGGCAGGATTAAAAATTGTTGTCGATTGTGCTAATGGTGCAACCTACCATATCGCTCCGAAAGTATTACGAGAGCTTGGTGCACAAGTGATTAAAATTGGCTGTGAGCCTGATGGGGTTAATATTAACGAGAACTGTGGTGCAACTGATGTAAAAGTATTAGCCAAATGTGTTATTGATGAAAAAGCCGATTTAGGTTTTGCATTAGACGGCGATGGCGATCGCATCATCATGGTTGATCATAAAGGTCGCAAAATTGATGGTGATTTAATTATCTATATCATTGCACGCGAAGCATTAAGACAAGGCCAACTAAAAGGCGGCGTTGTCGGCACTTTAATGAGCAATATGGGGCTTGAAATAGCGCTTAAAAAGCTTGGTATTCCTTTTGTTCGTGCCAAAGTTGGCGATCGTTATGTACTTGAAAAACTAGTAGAAAAAAACTGGCGCTTAGGTGCTGAAAATTCGGGACACGTGTTATTATTAGATAAAACTACCACAGGTGATGGTATTGTTGCTGGCTTACAAGTACTCGCAGCAATGGTTCGCAACGATATGTCGTTAGCTGATTTGTGCAGTGGCATGACAATGTTGCCGCAAGTATTAATTAATGTTCGATTTGCAGGTGAACATGATCCACTCAATAGCACTGAGGTAAAATCAGCTATTGCACAAGCAGAAAAACAACTAGATCATCATGGTCGAGTTCTGATTCGTAAATCGGGAACCGAACCGTTAATTCGTGTTATGGTGGAAGGAAGCAATGAACACGAAGTGCAAAAATTAGCCGAAACTATCGCAAACGCAGTTAAAGCTTAGAAACAGCACCATTAATGCCCATTAATTCAGCCATTAATTGAGCTAAATTCGATTTAAAATAATGCGTGAAGTTACGTTAATTTACGCAAAATTAGTAAAAAGTGTCTAAAATCTTAATTTTGTTAATCAAAGGTTGACTTAATATAGGCAATTAGGTTTAAAATAGCAACTTCAGATTATTACAGCGATTGCTTATATCTTTCAAATGAAAACATGAGCAATATTTTTATTTTTTAGAAATAGGTTAAGAGGGTTATATGTCAGTTTCCTCTCCAGCTTCACCGCAAGCTTACATCAAGCACCATCTTGAGAACTTGCAAGTAGGTTCAGGTTTTTGGACCTTTAACCTTGACTCATTGTTCTTTTCAATTCTACTTGGTGTAATCTTCTTATGGGTATTCCATCGCGTAGCAAAAAAAGCAACCAGTGGCGTGCCAAGTAAACTGCAATGTGCAGTAGAAATGATCTTTGAATTTGTCAATAATACGGTAAAAGACATGTTTACCGGCCAAAATAAACTTATCGCACCATTAGCATTAACGGTATTTATTTGGGTTTTCTTGATGAATTTAATGGATCTTATCCCTGTTGACTTTCTACCTTATGCAGGTCAATATTTAGGTCTATCACATTTAAGAGTTGTGCCAACAGCCGATGTCAGCATTACCATGTCAATGTCTTTAGGTGTGTTTGCGCTTATTATCATTTATTCAATCAAGTACAAAGGAATTTCAGGGTTTATCAAAGAATATACCTTGCACCCATTTAATCACTGGGCATTTGCACCTATCAATTTAGTACTTGAATTAGTTAGCCTATTAGCGAAACCCGTTTCTTTAGGACTTCGACTTTTCGGAAATATGTACGCAGGTGAGCTTATCTTCATCCTAATTGCTGCATTATTACCTTGGTGGTCGCAGTGGGTATTATCGTTACCATGGGCCATTTTTCATATCTTAATAATTACGTTACAAGCATTTATTTTTATGGTGTTGACGATCGTCTATTTAGCTATGGCGTCGGCAACGGAAGATCATTAATTTTAATATTTTTTTGATAATAAACTGGAGTATATAATGGATAGTATGTTATTTGTAGCCGCAGGCATCATGATGGGATTAGCTGCAATTGGTGGTGCAGTTGGTATTGGTTTATTAGGTGGCAAATTTTTAGAGGGTGCTGCTCGTCAACCAGAATTAATGCCTATGTTACGTACTCAATTCTTTATCGTTATGGGCCTAGTTGATGCGATCCCAATGATCTGTGTGGGTATTGCACTTTATGTTATTTTTGCTGTCGCAGGCTAATAAAAATTTAAGAGGAATCGTGTCATGAATATGAACGCAACTCTCCTCGGCCAAGCAATTACATTTGTATTGTTTGTTTGGTTCTGTATGAAGTTTGTTTGGCCTCCTGTTATTAGCGCAATTGAAAAACGCCAAAAAGAGATAGCCGAAGGACTTGCTTCAGCAGAAACAGCAAAAAAAGATTTGGAACTAGCCAAAGCAAATACATCTGACATAATGCAACAGGCTAAGGTTGAGGCTAATGCAATTATTGAGCAAGCCAACAAACGTAAAGCAGCCATTCTTGAAGAAGCAAAACAAGAAGCTTCTCGTGAAAAAGAACGAATTGTTGCGCAAGGACTTGCTGAAGTAGAAGCCGAACGTAAACGAGCTAAAGAAGAGCTCAAACAACAAGTTGCTACACTTGCTATTGCTGGTGCAGAAAAAATTATTCAACGTTCTGTTAATGAAGCCGCAAATAGCGACATCATTGATAAACTCGTAGCTGAACTATAAGGAGAATAGAGCAATGGCTGACTTAATTACGATTGCTCGCCCTTATGCTAAAGCCGCTTTCGATTTTGCGATAGAAAAAAACAGCATCGAATCATGGCATAAAATGCTAGTGTTGACATCTGAAGTGAGTAAAGATACTCAAATAAGAAGTGTCTTAACATCTGACATGAAAACCGATTCGGTGGCTAATTTACTCATCAACATCTGTCAAGATGTGTTAGATGAGTTTAGCACTAACTTTATTAAGATTATGGCTGAAAACAAGCGATTATCACTTCTTCCTGAAGTCTTAACCTTGTTTGAGCAATATTGTTTAGATAAAGAAGCCCAAGCAGATGTAGATGTTATTTCTGCCAGTGAGCTAACTAATGAACAACTTAATAAGATTTCTGTCGCTGTCGAGAAACGTTTATCACGAAAAGTAAAACTAAAATGTCATATAGATAAATCGCTCATTTCTGGTTTTATTATTCGTACGGGCGATATGGTTATTGATAGTAGTATCAGAGGGCGTTTAAATCGTTTAAATGACGCTCTACAGTCTTAAGGGGACTGATAATGCAGCTAAATTCAACTGAAATAAGTGAACTAATTAAAGAGCGAATAGCTCAGTTCAATATTGTGAGTGATGCTCACAATGAAGGAACTATCATATCGGTAAGTGATGGTATTCTTCGAATCCACGGATTAACAGATGTAATGCAAGGTGAAATGATTGCATTACCTGGCAACCGATATGCAATGGCATTAAACCTTGAAAGAGACTCTGTCGGTGCGGTGGTCATGGGACCATACGAAGACTTGTCTGAAGGTATGAAAGTACAATGTACGGGGCGTATTTTACAAGTACCCGTTGGTGAAGGTTTATTAGGTCGCGTTATTAACACGCTAGGCGAGCCAATTGATGGTAAAGGCTCACTTCAACATGATGGCTTTTCACCTGTCGAAGTTGTTGCTCCAGGTGTTATCGATCGTAAATCCGTTGACCAAGCATTACAAACCGGTTATAAAGCCGTCGACTCAATGATTCCAATTGGACGAGGTCAACGTGAGCTAATCATCGGCGACCGTCAAACAGGTAAAACAGCACTTGCCGTCGATGCAATCATCAATCAACGTGACTCAGGGGTAAAATGTATTTATGTTGCCATTGGTCAAAAACAATCAACTATTGCTAATGTTGTGCGTAAACTTGAAGAGCATGGTGCACTTAAAAACACGATTGTCGTTGTGGCATCAGCGTCTGAATCAGCTGCGTTACAATACTTAGCACCCTATGCGGGTTGTGCAATGGGCGAATACTTCCGCGACCGTGGTCAAGATGCGTTAATTGTTTATGATGATTTATCTAAACAAGCGGTTGCTTATCGTCAAATTTCGTTATTACTTCGTCGTCCACCAGGGCGTGAGGCTTACCCGGGTGATGTATTTTATCTTCACTCTCGTTTACTTGAACGTGCAGCGCGTGTGAACGAAGCTTATGTTGAAGAGTACACAAAAGGCGAAGTTAAGGGCAAAACCGGTTCATTAACAGCATTACCAATTATTGAAACTCAAGCAGGTGACGTTTCAGCATTCGTACCAACTAACGTAATTTCGATTACTGATGGTCAGATATTCCTAGAAACCAGCCTATTTAACTCAGGTATCCGCCCTGCGGTTAATCCAGGTATTTCGGTTTCACGTGTAGGTGGTGCTGCGCAAACCAAGATAATGAAAAAATTATCAGGTGGTATTCGTACCGCACTGGCACAATATCGTGAGTTAGCCGCGTTCTCTCAGTTTGCATCTGACTTAGATGAAGCAACAAGAAACCAATTAAGCCACGGTGAAAAAGTAACTGAATTGTTAAAACAAAAGCAATACTCACCAATGACTGTTGCTGAACAATCAATTGTACTTTACGCTGCTGAGCGTGGTTATCTTGAAGATGTAGAACTGGCTAAAGTATTATCATTTGAAACAGCACTACTTGCTTATGCCCACAGTCAATATGCCGATTTTGTCAAATTAATCGACGAGACGGGTAATTACAATGATGAGATTGAAAGTAAGCTAAAAGCATTACTTGAAAGCTTTAAATCGACTCAAACTTGGTAAGGGTGAGGTAACAAATGGCTAATGCAAAAGAGATTAGAACAAAGATTGCCAGTATCCAAAGTACGCAAAAGATCACTAAAGCAATGGAAATGGTTGCCAATTCTAAAATGCGTAAAACGCAAGATAGAATGGCCGCTAGTCGACCCTATGCCGAAATGATCCGCGAAGTAATTGGACATTTAGCGTTAGCTCAGATAGGCGCCAAACATCCTTATTTAGAAGAAAGAGATGTAAAGCGAGTTGGCTACCTTATTATTTCAACCGATCGTGGTTTATGTGGTGGTTTAAATATCAATCTTTTTAAAACTGTCATTGCTGACATGTCAGCATGGCAGGAAAAAGGTGTTGAAGCTGATGTTGCTTTAGTAGGTTCGCGTGGTGTTTCGTTTTTCTCATCGGTAAAAGCAAACATCTTAACTCAAGTGACTAACTTGGGGGATGAACCCAATTTATCCGATTTAATTGGTCCGGTAAAAACAATGCTTGAGGCATATGACAACGGTAAAATTGATAAATTATATATCGTTACTAACAAATTTATTAATACTATGTCACAAAAGCCAACAATCCAGCAATTATTACCATTACCACCATCAGAAGATAAAGAACTTAAAGCTTCATCATGGGATTATATTTATGAGCCTGATGCTAAATCACTATTAGATGTGATTTTACGTCGCTATATTGAATCACAAGTCTACCAAGCAGTGGTTGATAATTTAGCGAGTGAACAAGCAGCAAGAATGGTAGCTATGAAAGCGGCAACAGATAACGGTGCAAACCTAATTAATGAATTACAAATTGTGTACAACAAAGCACGTCAAGGTGCTATCACGAATGAATTGATTGATATTGTATCCGGTGCAGCTGCTGTTTCAGGTTAGTGCTAAATATTGGCTTATAGTTAAGAAAAAGACGTAGAGGATTAAAAATGGCTACTGGAAAGATTGTCCAGATCATCGGTGCGGTGGTTGATGTCGAATTCCCAGAAGATGCAGTACCAAAGGTATATGATGCATTAGAAGTGGAAACTGGCACTGAAAAATTAGTTCTGGAAGTTCAGCAACAATTAGGTGGTGGCGTTGTTTGTTGTATCGCAATGGGATCATCTGATGGCTTAAGGCGTGGACTTAAAGTTAGAAACACTGGTCACGGCATTGAAGTACCAGTGGGGACTAAAACACTGGGTCGTATTATGAATGTGCTTGGCGATCCTGTTGATAAAGCGGGTCCAATTGGCGAAGAAGAACGTTGGGCGATTCATCGCGCAGCACCAACCTATGAAGAACTTGCAAACTCAACAGAGTTACTTGAAACTGGTATTAAAGTTATCGACTTAATTTGTCCATTTGCTAAAGGTGGTAAAGTGGGTCTATTCGGTGGTGCGGGTGTAGGTAAAACCGTTAATATGATGGAATTAATCCGTAATATCGCTATCGAACACTCTGGTTACTCAGTATTTACTGGTGTGGGTGAACGTACTCGTGAAGGTAATGACTTTTACCACGAAATGAAAGAATCAAACGTACTTGATAAAGTATCGTTAGTTTATGGTCAGATGAATGAGCCACCAGGAAACCGTTTACGTGTTGCATTAACGGGTTTAACTATGGCTGAAAAATTCCGTGACGAAGGTAAAGACGTTTTATTATTCATCGATAATATTTATCGTTATACCTTAGCCGGTACTGAAGTGTCTGCATTATTAGGTCGTATGCCATCGGCGGTAGGTTATCAACCAACATTAGCCGAAGAAATGGGCTTACTACAAGAACGTATTACGTCAACTAAAACTGGTTCGATCACTTCAATCCAAGCCGTTTATGTACCAGCAGATGACTTGACTGACCCATCACCAGCAACAACCTTTGCTCACTTAGATGCAACAATTGTATTGAGCCGACAAATTGCTTCTTTAGGTATCTATCCGGCCGTAGATCCACTAGATTCTACCAGTCGTCAATTAGATCCTTTAGTAGTGGGTCAAGAACATTATGATTGTGCTCGTGGCGTTCAGTCAATTTTACAACGTTATCAAGAATTAAAAGATATCATTGCGATTCTTGGTATGGATGAGTTATCAGAAGATGATAAATTGATCGTTGCTCGTGCTCGTAAAATTCAGCGTTTCTTATCTCAACCATTCTTTGTTGCAGAAGTATTCACTGGTTCACCAGGTAAATATGTACCATTGAAAGATACGATAAGTGCATTTACTGGTATCATGAAAGGCGATTATGACCATATACCAGAACAAGCATTCTATATGGTCGGTTCAATTGATGAAGCGATTGAGAAGGCAAAATCTCTCTAAGAGATTCATAGAACAGATCGTATTAATGGAGATCGTATTATGGCACTAACTTCCTATCAATTAGAAGTTGTTAGTGCTGAATCTCACCTGTTTTCAGGTGATGTTCAGCGAATCAGAGTCACAGGTAAAGAAGGTGAACTTGGAATTTATCCTGGTCATACTCCCCTACTCACAACCATAAAACCAGGTATGGTTGGCATTGTGAAAACGAATGGAGAAGAAGAGTTTATCTATCTATCTGGTGGTATCTTAGAAGTTCAACCTAACATCGTAACCATCTTAGCGGATACCGCTATCCGTGGCGAAGATCTAGATGAAGCAAGAGCACAAGAAGCAGTAAGACAAGCGCAAGAACATATCAATCACCCAAGCGATGATATGTCATTTGCTCAAGCTTCTGCAGAACTATCAAAAGCATTGGCAAAAATTCGTGTTATCGAATTGACTCGCCGCATGGGTCAATAGTTTGCTTTTGATGTTTTATCATACACAACGAGGTTACTTGGCATTGCCAAGCAACCTTTTTTAATTTTAACATTCTAAATTCGAGAATCAGCTTTCCTTTCAATAATTTTCTCGGCAATATAAGCCTTGCCCCTTTCCGCCACGAATGAGTTCAGCTACATAATTAGTTCCGTGCCATTAATAACTATCATAATCATTATTATCAATATAATTTCGACAATCTTTTATTTCTTTAGGTCTGCACGCCCTTTGTTTTTTATATTCAAATTGATTATTGTCTTCGTTCAGATATTCCCCCGATTTATACAGGCATTCGGTTTGACCCGTTTGTAACGATTATTGCCTATGTATTGAAAATTATCGGTTAGCGATATATGATCATTTTCTTTTTTACTTGGGCAGGTTTTATAGCTAGTGGCAGTCTTTGCTTCGCGATCAAAACGAAAATCATTACCATCGAGATTTAATTTGACAAATTGTTGTTGTGTTTTGTCGTAAACATAATATTCTGCGGTGGTATTGGGCCCATGATATCTGTCTTTAATAAGACTAAAATCATTATTATCACCATCAAAATTATAATCAGAGTTTTCGTGATTCGAGATATTAACATGGCCAAGAAAATCACACCCGTCGATGCCGGTAATGGTTTGAATAAGCTTACCATCATGTTTGCGATATATTTTGATACCGACTACGTTGCCAGTCGATATTTTGAGTTTAGAAACCATCACTTTAAAATAAAAAGCTTTGGAACTATGATTCTGTAAAAATTCGATATTGTTAAATTCTACTTCCCGCCATGTTCGTTCATCAATGGTATTATATTCAAATATTTTGTGTAAATTTACTTTGTCTCCGTTAAGGGTGTAGCCTGTGAGATTTTGATAGGCTTCAGTCCCATGATAAAAAGTGACATCATCAAAATTTTCAATATATATTTTATCTAATATGTTTTTAAAAGAAGAATTTGCTTAAGTAATTTTAAAATTAAACTTATCATTACGTTCTCTTTCGCTTATAAAACTTAAATGTTTAATTTGGTGCTCTTTACCAGCAATATAAAAAGCATATTCACCATCAAAATAAAATTCGGCGTTATCTTGCCCAATATTGCCAGTATAAATGCGAAAAATGGCATGGCTGGTAGTGGGGATTAAGAATAGGGTCAGCAATATACACTTTATATACTTCATATTGATATTCCTTATTTTTTGGATATTGTTACTTTGTTTACATTGTACTTTCTTATTATTTTTTGTTAACTCTTCGCTCTTTTACTTTTGTCTGTTCATCTTTATCTATTGGCTGTAAATTAACAAATAACGCAGGATTAATTTTAAAGCCTAATCTATTGGTTTGCGTATCATATGCGGTAGAGCGGTTACCTGTTATCTTCATTGCAATTTCAAAATGTAGGTGAGGATTAAGGCATTTTTTTGCATTACCGGTATCGCCAGACTTAACTTTATCACCCACTTCTAAGTCAGCACGTTTATCACTTAAATGACAATAGCGCAAATAAAAATGGTCAGCATTAATATTAAAATCCTTGGCTTGCTCAATTTCACCGTCTTTACGAAATTCAAGGGTAGTATCATTTCGTAATTTTCTTAAATCCTCACCATTAACTTTAAGGACTAATATATTGCCGTATCCGTTATTCCCCTCATTTTTATATTGCATTATTTCACCATCTAAACAGGCATAACAAGGTGTATTTATATCGGCAAAGATATCTAAACCAGCATGAGCACAAAATATTGTATTTTTAGGGTTATTTTTATCTAAACGAGTTCGAACGATACCAAAATCACCATTTTGAGCCCTATCCGCACCACTAAAATTGTAATACATCCTTTGTGGATTTTCTAAAGGTTCATGCCAGAGTTTTGCCGTTTCAATATTAAAATAATCCATCATCGCTACCGGATGAATAAACCACGCCTTGCCGTCTGCGGATAGATTGGACAGTTTAGGGGTATTGGTATTCGCATTGCTTTGTTCTGTGCTGGTTGTTTGATTTTGAGTTTGCGCTTGTGCCTGTGCCACTTGTTTCCACCACAGTGATGGTTTAATGCGCTGCACTTTTTCAAGTTGCCAGTTTGATTTGACATGTTTATGCGCTTCGTCCACTACGTCTAAGGCAAAATCACGGAGGTAAGGCTCGGTGATGCCCAGCTCATCTAATCCCGCTTCGATAAGCGCTTTTTGTTGTTGTTTTTCTTCTTCAAACAGCTCATCAACTTCATTCCATTTTCTTAACGATTCATCGGCATACCATTCGCTTTCATATTTCACCAGTAAATGCCCTATCAACTCCGCCGTCCAGCTTCTGCGTAATCCTTCCTTTAAATATCAATTAACAAATGATGAAGATGCTTTATTTAAACTTGTACCATGATTCTTCATTATTACCCATTATTTATACTTACAATTTTAAAAATTGGGTGAATTTTTTAGTTTGAGATATTGTCCCATGGTGACATTATTATATTTTTCTTGCCACTCTTTAGGCATGCCGTGTTTTTTTAGCCAAGCTTTAGCTTCAGGGGTGATTTCGGTTATTTTACCGTTTGGGTATGGATTGGGGCAAACATCCGACCCTTGCGGGATTCGCTCAGTGACTCCTTTACCAAATTCTATTGCCGTTGCATCTGGATGAGCAAGCCCTGTAACCCAACCGGTCACACTGCCGCCTGGGGCAAAACCAATAATAATGGTATCGTTATAACCAATCTCATTTTTATCATAGGCTTCGGAATAAAAATGGTGTGGTGTTGCCATCTCTTGCCTAGCCCATAATGGCACCACTAATTTAGTGCGATAAAAAGTTTGATCGGCAAAGGATGACCAACAAATATAAAATTCTTCTGGCAAATCGGAATAAACCGGTAAATTACTATAACCGAATTCTGTCTGCCATTGCCCAGGGGTTTCATAATTTTGATTATTACGCGCAACTATATCAATGATTTTATATTTGTTTGATTGGGTCTTTATCATGGTTGAAAATACTATCGATTGGAAATAGTGTGGATAACTCCCACCAATACGCCATTCACTGTAAGGTTTTTGCGGCAAATTAAGGTCCACGTTGTTATGTGTAAATGGTGTATGGCAACCACTTATTAGCAGTACCAAACTGAAGCTGGTGATAAATTTTTTTAACATATAAAATCCTTACTATTTATTGATCGGGGTGGATTAACCGTTGCCAATCACCGTGGTGGGTAAGGTGTGGTTGGTGAACTTGCAGTAATCCTGTTATTGCCTGCTCTTTTTCTTTTTTTGCCGGCCAAGTGATTTTAACTATTTGACCAGTGTTTTTGTCGATTAGTTCTTTTTCGGCTGGTCTAGTATAAAAATAGCGTTCATATTCAGCCGAGCAATGGGTATAGTTGTTCAGCACTAACCGCTTTTCAGCTTCCGTCAATTGATAGGTTTGATAGCTATCGGCAGCTTTGATGATTTTATTGGCCACGCTTTGTAATTCATTCGGGATAACGTAAATATCCCAAAAAGGGATAAATTTACAATTTTGTTTTACCGCCTCATTATACATAATCCTTAAAGCAACTCGGTCAAGACCAAATTTTATTTGCCGCCTAACACGAATTACGCCATAGGCGTTGGTGTAGTTATTGTTATCGTATTTTACTGGGGTTGTCCATTGGTAGAAGTTATTTTCACTTAAACCATAAAACAGGTAGTGCAAGTCAGGATGTTGTTGGATTTTTACGAGCGCTTTTTGTAGCTTTTGCTTAATATTGGATGGTTGACCTAAATAGAGATTATCATGTTGATAAACTTTGGTAATATAAAGGTTTTCTTCAATATCGTGATTGGGGTAGCCACCGCCAATATCCGAATGCGCACCCGGCATGCTTACTTTTTTAAAATAATTAGGCACATCATTGAGCGAAAAGTTATGCCGATATTCGTGCGCGGCCTGAATATGTAATCCTGCATCAGTCGAATCGGGGTGAATATGGATATCGATATCAAAAGTGTTAGCATCGCCCGCATCAAATAAATTTTCGGGTCGACCAATTCCTGCCACGGTATCGAAAATACCTAAAAAATGGACATGTCCATTGGCATGTCCTTGCCAATGGTCACTGATTTTGCCCTCTAACGCCTGTTTTAACATTTTGGTTAGCGGGTTGTTATTGCCTTGTTTATCTTTATCATTTAACTTATCAGCAACAAAGTTGGTAAAGTAGCGGGCGGTTGCCGCACCTCGGCTAAAGCCAAATACATCATAGTTAATTTGTTGAATACGTGTTTTAGGGGCTTTACCCAAAAAAGTCTTTAACTCTTTTTTAATTTCGATTATAGCTCGGTTTATTTTACCTTTAATTCCCGTTACACCAAGGCCTGTGGCAAAACCAATATTACTATCACTTTCACCAATTCGGCTACCGACACCTTCTATATAAACGCTCAATTGATAATGTGCCACACCATTTTTATCTTTTGGTAATTTCGCAAGATCTTTTTTAAGATCAGACTGATACATTTGATATAATTTATAGACATTCGAATGATCATTGGTGTAACTGGTATTGAACACTGGGAAAGTGATTTCAGGTGTTTCGCCGCGGGCTAGCGCTTGTTGATACTCTTCACGCATTGAGATGTTAAATGAATTATTCGCTGTACCGTCAAAAAATACACCTATAGTCAATATAACTTCATCAGGACGTTTAATCACTTGTTTATGTACAGCAACCTCACCATTAGCTCCAACTTGGTTAGTGTTAGCTGTAGTAAATGATCCCTGCTTTTTATTCTTCATATTGATTTCCTTATATTAATCGAGTTAATTGCACATCAATTGAATCTGGAGAATCAGTATAGAAAGCTTTGGTTTTGCCTTCTTTATCGGTTATGCCATGTATTTCTTTGCCATCGGGTAACACGGCAATGTAGGGTTCATTAGCATATACCCCGCCTTGATCATCGACAAAGTGAAATTTAATACCATGTTCTGTAATAAGTTGTGGTAAATTTACTGTAGAGATATCAAGTGCTTTCGGCCCCATCTTCTGGAAGACATTACATTTAAAATAGATATTATCCTGTGTACCCAGTTCAATGCCTTCACCGCTGATTTTGATATAAGAGCCACCGCAAATGAGCGTGAGGTTGTCTTTGGCGGTAATGGTGACTTTACCATCGACACTATCCACTTTA